>JBBIII010000068.1:0-13128 GCA_037446575.1 Ignavibacteriales bacterium | reverse complement strand
TTGGTTGTTGATTGGAAATCTTCCTTTCAAATTAAACACCGTTTCATCGGAGCCAAGTCCAACGTATACATCGCCATATTTTGCAGCTTCTTGGAAAAATGCAATATGCCCGCTATGCAGCATATCAAAGCACCCTGTTACAAATATTTTTCTTTTCATACTAACTATTATTTAAAAATTTTATCATTCAACCGTTTGCATATAATGCTCAAAAAAATTTCTCTATTGTTTAATTTACTTCCTCATATCTTCAAGTCGTTTTATTTGATTTGGTTCTATCGGAACTGGATTTCCTATTATCTTTACGATGTACATAATATGCGCATAATGCTCTAAAATTTCCATCTTAAAATACGCATCAAAAGCGTTCTTGCCCAAGGTTAATGCGCCATGATTCGCAAGTAAGAATACATTATGATTGCTTAATAATGGTTCCAGAGCATGCGAAAGCTCCACTGAACCAGGTGTGCTATACTCAACTATCGGTATATTTCCAAGTGAAATTATCACCTCCGAAAGCACCGGTTGATCTAATTTTTGATGTGTAATTGCAAAAGCTGTTGAATATGGGGGATGAAGATGACATATACTCATAACATCGGGACGGTTTTTATAAATTTGAAGATGCGTATAGATTTCAGAAGATGGTTTTCTTTTTCCAGATACTACATTACCAATCATATCTATTATTACCAGATCAATTGGTTTCATAAATCCTTTGCTAATTCCGGTAGGAGTTATAAGCACACGCTGAGCATCCAAGCGTGTGCTGAAATTACCATCGTTGGATGCCACATAGCCGCGTAAATAAGCTCGGCGCCCAACTTCGATTATATCTTTTTTTACTTTACTTAGGTTTTGTTTCAATTTCGTTATAGTTGAAAGAGTTTTGCTAAATTCTTATACCATCGACTTGTTTTTTAATCAATTATACATTTTTGTAATAGATATTTCAAGTTAAGAAAAAAATAACAAAGCTCTGAATAAATCTGTGTTAAGCGAAAATTCATTTAGCAACCATTATTGTTTAAGTTGATCGGCTGGTTTATCCTTAAATACCCAAGTTAACAATATTCCATATATTACGTATTGAATAACACCGTAAATAAACCATTGCAATGCAAGTGAATGTGGAATATCAATCATAGCATAAGAGCCGTATGCCATACTAAGGCTCATCCAAATTCCGATATACAATCCATAGCGTACGCCTTCTAAAATACCCTTGCCTTCATACCCTTTTGAAAATATAAAGCTAAAGAAAAACGATCCGACAACCATAATTACATAAAATATCCACATTTTTGATTCCATATCGGGTCGCCAAATATTTTTAAGAGATTCATAAGTTGATCCCAAAATGAGATTATCAAATATAAAACTCATAACCGCCATAGCGGCGAATACTACTACGAAACCAGTAATTACTTTTTTCATGATTCCTCCTGTAAATATTTAGTGAATAATACAATTAGTAAGAACAAGGCAAGAAGACTAAGAGATGAATATAAGAGCGGGAGACGGGGATCGAACCCGCGACGTCCAGCTTGGGAAGCTGGCATTCTACCGCTGAATTACTCCCGCAAATAAATCTGATTCAAATATAGTTTTTTAAATCTATACTGTCAATTTCTTCGTTCGTTTGATTGACGTTATATTGTAAGCTTATTATTTTCATTAAGTTTTTCAATAATAAAATGAGAGCTCTGAATAATTAGCAAAAAAAGTAAAAAAAATTGTACTACAAAATTCAGTTTGCTTCGTTTATATAGAAAACAAACGAAGAAAGGAATAAAGATGAGACGAAGCAATAAAATACAAAACGCTGATTTATTCACACAAGCTGCGACCGAACAATATGAAAAACATATACGAACACAAAGCAAACAAGCATTGCAACGAATAAACGAAACAGTAAACTGGTCTGCATTAATACAGCCCTTAGAACAAAGGTTATCAAAAGAGAAGGCATCTTTATCACCTGCGGGACGCAAACCACACGATTTAATTGTTATAGTAAAATGTATGTTGCTTCAAAATACAACTGGCTTCCCAATGTCCCTTTATTGGCAAAGGACATGTTGGCGTTGATGTTAAAACTTATGTCATTCATAGTGTCGAATTCACACCAGCCAACATTCACGACACGCAAAAGTTTAACGATTTATTACTCTCAACTGAACGAGTTGTCTATGCAGACATTTGTCCTTTCTGCTGTAGTCTACAATATTCGCAAGATGCTTTCATTGAATGTGAAAAAACACAAACAAGTAATTACAACAACAGCTTAAAAGGAGTTGACCTGTGATACTTAATCAGCATTTTGATTTCAAAGAACAAGTTTGGTACTAATCTAAATGTATATAATGACGTAATCATACTTTAAAAATGTCTTTATACACTAAAATTCACTCTATTAACTTATTTTTCAGATGTCTCAAGTTGCTATTTTTAACATTTCTTCTGGTAAGCCGGGCGGATTTTCTTCAAAGCGTTGCGCCTCAGCGACCGCAACTGCTGTAATGTTCACGATATCGTTCACATCGCAGCCTGGGGTTAACAAATTAACTGGACGCTTAATTCCTAAGAGCATTGGTCCTATGGCTGTTGCGCCACCAAGCTTTGCCAATAATTTATATGCAATGTTTGCAGATTCTAAGTTGGGGCAGACTAAAACATTTGCATCTCCTTTTATTTTGCTAAACGAGAAGAATTCATTAGCAATATCCGCGCTTACCGCAGTATCTGCCATTATTTCGCCATCCACAATAAGATTAGGAGCTTTTTTACGAACAATTTCTGTGGCTTTGCGAACTTTTTCGGTAAGCGGGTGGTGTGTGCTTCCAAAATTGCTAAACGATAGCATTGCCACTTTAGGTTGTATGTTCATGCAAAGAGCTTTTTCCGCTGTCAGCAAAGCAATTTCAGCAAGCGTATCGGCATCTGGTTCTATGTTCACAGTAGCATCGGCTATAAATATTGTTTGGTTTTTGAAAATCATCATATAAGCGCCGCAAATTCGCTTTACGCCTTCGCGCGTTCCAATAATTTGCAATGCAGGACGAATAGTCTCGGGATAATGTTCAGTAAGGCCGGAGACCAAGCCGTCTGCATCGCCCATTTCAACCATCATCATACCGAATACATTGTAATTATTTTTTAGTAATTGGTGTGCCATAGCAGGCGTCATACCTCGTCGTTTGCGGCGTTCGTATAATGCGGAAACATACTCTTCTAATCGTGCCGATTTCCTGGGTCTTATTATTTCCAATCCTTCAAGTTCAAGTCCTAAGTCTTTTATGTGTTGATTAATTACATCCGGCGGACCTAAGAGAACCGGTTTTGCAATTCCTTCATCGAGTAAAACTTGAGCGGCGCGAAGAATTTTATCTTCTTCTCCTTCTGGAAATACAATTTTTTTCGGTTTGCTTTTAGCTTTATGAACAAAGAACCGCATAACTTCGCGCGATTTTCCTAAGCGAGCTTCAAGCTGATCACGATATTCATCAAAATTTTTGATCGGATTTTTTGCTACGCCTGTATCCATTGCGGCTTTTGCAACCGCAGTCGCTTCCCAAAATAGAACTCGAGGATCAAACGGCTTTGGAATAATATATTCTTTCCCGAATTCCATTCTTTTTTTGCCGTAAGCTTTAAGAACATTATCCGGCACATCTTCTTTAGCTAACTTTGCTAAGGAAAGAGCGGCGGCTATTTTCATCTCGTCGTTAATTATAGACGATCGCACATCCAGAGCGCCTCGGAAAATAAATGGAAATCCAAGCACATTGTTCACTTGATTCGGAAAGTCAGAGCGGCCTGTAGCCATAATAATATCATCGCGTGAGCTTACCGCGTCATCGTAAGTTATTTCCGGATCTGGATTTGCCATTGCAAATACAATCGGTTTATCCGCCATAGTTCTTACCATTTCTTTTGTAAGAATTCCTTTAACCGAAACTCCGCAGAAGACATCAGCGCCTTTAATTGCGTCGGAAAGCGTGCGAGCATTGGTGTCTATTGCAAAGTATTCTTTGTATGGATTCATTCCATCCTTACGTCCTTTATAAACAACGCCTTTTGTATCAAGTAGAATCATGTTTTCTCGTCGCACGCCGAGAGTTTCATATAATTTTGCGCATGCAATTCCAGCGGCTCCTGCTCCGCTAAAAATTACGCGTACTTTGTCAATTTTTTTTCCTTGTAATTCAAGCGCATTTAATAATGCCGCGCCGCTTATAATTGCAGTTCCATGTTGGTCGTCATGAAAAATAGGAATGTTCATTGTTTGCTTTAATGTTTCTTCTATGTAAAAACATTCCGGAGCTTTAATATCTTCTAAGTTAATGCCGCCAAAAGTCGGTTCTAATAATTGTACTGCTTTAATTATTTCATCCGGGTCGTGCGTGTTCAATTCTATATCGAACACGTCAATATCAGCAAAACGTTTGAACAGTACGCCTTTTCCTTCCATTACTGGTTTGCCTGCAAGCGCGCCAATATCTCCCAAACCAAGAACTGCCGTGCCGTTAGAAACTACAGCAACTAAGTTCCCTTTTGATGTGTATTTGTAAGCCTCTTCCGGGTTTGCGGCAATTTCTAAACACGGTTCTGCAACTCCGGGTGTGTATGCCAACGAGAGATCGCGTTGTGTTTGGCATGGTTTAGATGGAACAACTTCCACCTTGCCTTTGCGCCCCATCGAATGATAATCGAGCGCTTCTTGTTTACGAGCCATATTTCCTCCATTACGAGTTAATTGATAATTTTAAAATGTGGTAGAGTATAATGAGTTTTATTTAGGAAGGCAACATATTAAGAATGCTTATAAAACGCTTATTTTTTACCCCTTATAGTTTTATTCACTTCTTTAACTATTAGCGCTTTGCATTAAATCGTAATAGCTTCGCTAAAGTTCTTTATTAACTTAATTATCAAAAATGTCTTTGTGTGTAAAAAATAATTTGGAGGTGAGCTTAATTTAATTGATTTTTTTTGTTTTTAACTTTTTAGCGGTATTTGTACACTTTACACAAATTTCAGCGGTAGCATGTTTTTTTAGATGTTTTGTTGAGATCGGCTTTCCGCAACAGATGCAAATGCCGTATCGGCTTATGCTTATATTTTTAAGAGCTTCTTCGATTTCCTTTCCATCTGTGCCGGATAGAAGCATCTGCTCGCACATTGCAGAAGGATCCGACTTGCAAGGTTGAATGGGTCGGTTGCAGTACGGACAGATAAGATCTTTTCCATCTTTGATAGAACGTATTAAGGGCGATTTTGCCGCTTTATTTAAATTTTTACTGAGCGCCTTTACAAGGATTTTTTTCCTCATCTCTTGTCTTTCTTCTTTTCCCATACCGTTCCTTTTTCTCCACAACAAAAAGAAAAAGGAAACAGTTCCTAAACAAGAAGCTTGTAGCGGTTCAGCGCTTTCATATAATTTGCGCGCTCATAAGCAGATGGATCTGCAATTGATTTGTGGCTAAGACTTCCCTTCATTTGCTCTATGGATTCATATTCGTGCTCTTGCATCCAAGAATTCAAATCATTCAGAGTTTTAGCAATATGTTGAGGACCGTGCTTAAGCAAAGCTGAGCACATCATAGTCGCGTCTGCACCAACCATTGTAAGTTTGATAACATCTTCTGCTGTATGGATTCCGCTTGTAGCCGCTAAACTTGCTTTCACTTTGCCATAAAGAATTCCGATCCATCTCATTGGCAACCGATTTGCGTACGAATCGCTCAGTTCTACACCGGGCTTTACATCCAACTCATCTAAATCAATATCTGGCTGATAAAACCGATTGAATAGAACAACTCCGTTTGCTCCTTCATCATCAAGCTGTTTAATTAAATTTGGAAGCGAGCTAAAAAAAGGACTAAGCTTAATAGCAATCGGAAGTTTAACAGATTTCTTTACCAGATTAAGGGCTTTAATATAACGATTTTCTACTTCACTTCCGGCAATTGTAGAATCAGTCGATATATAATAAACGTTTAATTCTAAAGCAGAAGCTCCGGCTTCTTCCATCTTTTTCGCATAGCTAATCCAACCGCCGGGCGTAACTCCATTCATACTACCAATTATTGGAATTTCTAACTTGCTTGATGCTTTGGCAAGCAATTCCAAATATTCTTCTGGAGCAAAATGATAATCGCCTGTATCGGGGAAATAGGAGAGCGCTTCGGCGTAGCTATCAGCGCCGTACTTTTTGTAGTGTTCCAGCGATTCTAATTCATGCGTGATTTGCTCCTCGAATAAGGAGTGCATCACAATTGCCGAGGCGCCGGCATCTTCCAATCGACGCATTGAATCCATCGAACGCGATAATGGACTCGCAGAGACTACAATTGGATTTTTTAGCTTTAACCCAAGATAAGTTGTTTCGAGATTCATATCTTTGCTCCTTGTTAATATAGAAATGTTTTTTATTCTCGAATTTATTTTGCTTCCACCAGATTAAAAAAAAGGAGTCTAATTTTTTATTAGACTCCTTATTTATAGCAAAATATTAATTATTTGCCGGTGTTTTTACAGCTTCGCCTTCACGTGCAAATTGTTCATAAATTGCCCATCGCACTTTGACGTCTTCTTCGGCAAGCTTCAATAATTCTTGCGCTCGATCTGGGTGCGTTTTAGATAACACGCTGAAACGCGTTTCAAGTGATGTGAACTCCGAAAGCGTTCCTTTTGGCGGTTTTGAATCTAACTTAAACGGATTTTTATTTTCGTTGATCAATTCCGGATTATATCGGAATAGAGGGAAATATCCTGTTTCCACCGCAAGCTTTTGATTTGTCATACCGCGCGCCATATCAATTCCATGAGCAATGCAATGCGAATAAGCAATAATAATTGAGGGACCATTATAAGCTTCGGCTTCTATAAAAGCGCGCACAGTTTGAGCATCATTTGCGCCCATTGCAACACGCGCCACATAAACATTATTATACATCATTGCAAGCAATGATAAATCTTTCTTTGCCGTTGGCTTACCGGCGGCGGCAAATTTTGCGACTGCGGCTCGGTTTGTAGCTTTAGACATTTGCCCGCCCGTGTTGGAATATACTTCTGTATCAAGAACTAGAATATTTACATCCTTTCCTGATGCAAGCACATGATCTAATCCGCCAAAACCGATATCGTACGCCCATCCATCTCCGCCCATTATCCATACACTGCGCTTCACCAAATAATCGGCAATGTTCAGCAATCTCTTAGCTTCAGGTCTGTTTATTGTTGCCAATTTATCTTTTAGAATTTTTACGTGTTCGCGTTGTTCGTAAATATCGGCTTCATCTTTTTGCTTTGCTTCGATTAAAGCTGTCGCTAAATTGACTCCGATATCTGTTGATAGCATTGTAACATATTCTTTTGCCATTTCGTTCAACTTATCAATTGTCAAACGCATTCCAAAACCAAATTCGGCGTTATCTTCGAATAAGGAATTCGACCATGTTGGTCCACGCCCGTTTGCATCTTGCGTCCAAGGAGTTGTCGGCAAGTTGCCGCCGTAAATTGACGAACATCCTGTAGCATTTGCTATTATCATCCTATCGCCAAATAATTGACTTGCCAATTTAACATACGGGGTTTCTCCGCAACCAGAGCAAGCCCCGCTATATTCAAATAATGGAAGTAAGAATTGCGAACCTTTAACTGTATCAACTTTAACATTTCGGCGATCTATATCCGGTATGCTGAGGAAGAACTCATAATTTTCACGTTCTTGTTCGCGTAATGGCGGTTGTGGTTTCATATTAATTGCTTTGATTTTAGCCTCTTTCTTGCTCTTGGCAGGGCAAAATTCTACGCAAAGATTGCAACCGGTGCAGTCTTCTGGCGCTACTTGCACAGAATACTTCATTCCTTTATACTCCGGACCTTTATAATCCATCGATTTGAAAGTCGGCGGCGCAGATGCAAGCAATGCTGAATCGAATACTTTTGTGCGTATTGCCGCGTGCGGACATGCAATTGCGCATTTGTTGCACTGAATACAAATCTCCATTTCCCAAACGGGAATTTCGAGCGCAATATTTCGTTTTTCCCATTGAGCGGTTGCAGTCGGAAATGTGCCGTCGACCGGCAGATCTGCAATTGTAAGTTCTTCTCCTTTGCCCGCAATAATTTTTCCAAGAACATTTTTAACAAAGTCGGGCGCTTTGTCCGAAACCGCTGGAGGCATTTCAATAACGCTGGTTACGCTTGCAGGAATTTTTACTTCATGCAAATTTGCAAGCGTATGATCTACAGCTTCGAAATTCTTCTGAACTATATCTTCTCCTTTTCTGCCGTAGGTCTTCTCAATAGAATATTTAATCGCATTAATCGCTTCATCTTTTGGAAGAACTCCAGAAATTGCAAAGAAGCAAGTTTGCATAATAGTATTTACCCGACTTCCCATTCCCGTTTTTTTAGCCACTTCATAAGCGTCGATCACATAAAACTTCATTTTCTTTTCTATCAACTGCTTTTGAATTTGCCTTGGCAGATGGTTCCAAACTTCATCTTTGCCATAAATACTATTTAAAAGAAATGTTCCGCCTGGTATTGCCGCTTGCAATACATCTAACTTTTCTAAGAAAAACCATTGATGACATGCAATAAAGCTCGCTTTATTAACTAAATAAATTGACCGGATAGGCCTTGGTCCAAAACGTAAATGAGACGTTGTTGTGGAACCCGATTTCTTAGAATCATACACAAAATACCCTTGTGCATAATTGTCGGTATCTTCACCTATTATTTTAATCGAGTTCTTGTTGGCTCCAACCGTTCCATCGGCGCCAAGTCCGTAAAATATTGCGCGCACTACGTCATCCCGTTCAACGCTGAAATTCGGATCATAAGCCAAGCTTGTATGTGTAACATTATCATTAATGCCAATTGTGAAGTGATTTTTTGGCTGGTCTTTCTTTAATTCATCGAATATTGCTTTTACCATAGCTGGAGTAAATTCTTTAGACGATAATCCATAACGGCCGCTAATTACCTTAGGCATAGATTTGAACGGAGCTTTGCCGGCGGGAATCATTTCATTCAATGCTACAACTACATCAAGATACAATGGTTCGCCTGTTGCGCCTAATTCTTTAGTTCTATCTAAAACTACAATACTCTTTATAGTAGCAGGAAGAGCTTTTACAAAATGTTCCGCAGAAAAAGGACGATAAAGACGAACTTTTAATACGCCTACCTTCTCTCCTTTTTCTGTCATATACTCGACTGTTTCATGTGTAGTTTCCGCGCCCGACCCCATTATTACAATAACCCGCTCTGCATCCGGCGCGCCAACGTAATCAAATAATTTATACTTACGTCCTATAACGGCAGCAAACTTATCCATTACTTTTTGGACGATTGTCGGAACAGATGCATAATAACTATTTGCTGTTTCGCGTGCTTGGAAAAATACATCGGGGTTTTGCGCTGTCCCACGCAATACCGGCCTATCAGGCGTCATTGCACGTTGACGATGCGCTTCAATTAATTCATCGCTAATCATTGCTCGCATATCTGCGTCGCTTAACTGCTCAATCTTCATTACTTCATGCGAGGTGCGAAAACCATCGAAGAAATGCACAAATGGGACTCTCGATTCTAATGTAGATGCATAAGAGATAAGAGCTAGGTCCATTACCTCTTGAACAGAATTTGATGCAAGCATTCCCCAGCCGCACTGACGCACCGACATAACATCGCTATGATCTCCGAATATAGATAGAGCATGCGTTGCTACCGTACGCGCCGCTATGTGAAATACCGTTGGCGTCAATTCTCCGGCTATTTTGTACATATTGGGAATCATCAATAATAACCCTTGAGCCGCTGTAAAAGTGCAAGATAGACCGCCGGCTTGTAATGCGCCATGCACTGCGCCTGCCGCACCGCCTTCGCTCTGCATTTCTACAACTTGCGGTACTGTGCCCCACAGGTTTTTCTTTCCCTGCGCCGACCATTCATCAGCCCACTCGCCCATATTTGACGACGGTGTGATCGGGTAAATTGCAATTACTTCATTAAGTTTATGAGCTACGTAGGCAGCCGCCTCGTTGCCATCAATTGTAACTTTGATTCGTCCGTTTTTTGCTTCTGACATTTTTTTCTCTTTCGTTTAATCGTTAATAAAAAACTTTTACTTAATGGAAAAAATATTCCATTATATTGATATTAAATTTACTAAAATTTGGCAAAAAATGTCCGTAACTACAAACATATTTTACATTTGTACAAGGGAAGCGTTTAAATAAAAGGTTGTGTAAAATGTTAAAACATCCAATTTGTTCCAAAATTTGTGAATCATTATATTTAATTCACCTGAATTATAAATGCGAAAAAAATCTATTTTTAAACAGAAAATATGAAACTTATTATAAACACACTGTTATCGGGTTTAAATTAATATCCGAACAACTGCCAACAAAATTGAGCGGTAAGCTATGATTAAAAAACATGATACAAACACTCAATATCGTTTATACAACGACCTTTCGTGGACATTTCCCATAATCACTCCTTTAGAACATTATATAGAAGAGACAGAATTATTCTGTAAAATTCTTAAAGATTCTGCCGATATTTCTTTAAAAACATTGCTTCATCTCGGCTGTGGCGGCGGGCATAACGACTATGTCTTCAAAAAACATTTTCAGGTAGCCGGTATCGATAAGAGCGAGGCAATGTTGGAATTGGCAAAACGCCTTAATTCTGATGTAAATTACATTTGTGATGATATGCGTTCATTCCAATTTGATTATACTTTCGATGTAATCGTGGCGATTGATTCAATAGCTTATATTCTAACAAAAGAAGATTTACAAAAAATGTTCACGGCGGTTTTTGCACATTTGAATGCCGGCGGAGTATTTATGTTTATTGTAGAAGACGATCCAAATAATTTTACGCAAAACAACACTACTCATTATTCTACATCGAAAGAGGGAATAGAAATTACATTCATTGATAATCGGTTTGATGCAAACCCATCCGATACGATGTATGAGTCGACATTTATTTATTTAATTCGACGAAACAACAAATTAGAAATTTATACCGATCAACATCTATGCGGTTTATTCCCCATAAATGTCTTTACCGAATTACTAAATAAAACAGGTTTTGAAGTAAATCTATTAAACTACAAACCGCCGAAGTTTGCAATAGAATCTTCTGGGCTTTCGGGCTACGAAGAATACCCTATGTTTGTATGTAAAAAACCGGTAAGTAAAAATTACATTAACAGGTAATTTGTTCCTCTATTTAAAGGAAAAGTTTAAGCGTTATAGACAGAAAAGAACTCATTTACGCTTTAAATTAAAAAAATATGTTTGGTACATTACTTGAGACATTTATAGATAGTAAAAATATGAAATTAATTAATTCAATATAATCATTAACAATATTTAGGAGGATTTAATATGGGTCAACAACAATTATTACTTATCATCCTCGGCGTTATTATTGTCGGTATTGCAATAGCCGTAGGATTGAGCTTATTCAGCGCGCAAAGCATACAAGCGGCAAAAGATGCTATGATTAACGATATGAATAACATAGCCGCCTATTCTTATCAATTTAAAATTCGTCCAACCTCAATGGGTGGAGGCGGTGGTACATATACAGGTCTGAAGCTTCCAACTAAGATGGCGACAAACGATAATGGTACTTATACCTTAAATGTTTCACCACAGAGTGTTTCAATTAATGGAGATTCTAAATCAGATCCTGGTACTGAAGATAAAATAACAGTTCTAGTTCAATCGGATGGAACCCTCACAAATTGGGATTTTGCACCTTATTTCCAGTAAGATTTTTTGCTTAAATAAGCAATTTTTGCCATCCCGCTTATTGTAAAAGGTAAGCGGGATTTTTTTTCCTGTATTAGAAGCGGAACTAACTAAATAAATTACCGTCTATTAACCGTGTCGGCCGATAAGTAAAAATACTTATGTAAAATTTTTGAAAGGACAGATAGCAATGAAAACTATCTTACGGTTTTTAGGTGCAGTAATAACGCTTGTATTTTTTATATATTTTTCCCTAAGCGGTAATCCAACGAGTAATAAAGCCGCAGAAAGCAAAGGGAAGTCTATTAAACCTGGTTGGATTGGCGTTATGGTTCAAGATTTGAATGAGAAGCTTGCACGTAAAGCAAAGCTCGAATCGCCAGATGGTGCATACGTTAAGGAAGTCTTAGATGGTAGTCCGGCTGATTCTGCCGGTATTTTAGAAGGCGATGTAATTGTTGAATTTAATAGCAAAAAAATTTACGATACCGATGATTTGATAAAAGTTGTTAGACGAACTTTACCAAACACGAAAATCAATCTTATTGTTTTTAGAGATGGTAAAAAGAATTCGATTTCATTAACAATTGGCAGGGCAAAAACACCTAAGTACCCCCGATTTGGATTAATGCACGATGTTCCTGAAATATCAATTCAATTTGATAGAAGCATCTTGGGTTTAAAGCTGATTACTCTTAATGAACAATTGGGTGAGTATTTTTCTGCGCCAAATAATGAAGGCGTTTTAGTAGAAGAAGTTGAAAAAGACAGCGAAGCTGGTAAAGCTGGATTTAAAGCCGGAGATGTCATCGTTAGAATAGGAAAAAAAACTATTACAGATGTGAATAAAGTGAAACGTGAAATCCAGAAGTATGAAGATGGCGAAAAAGTTGAATTTGAAATTTTAAGAAAAGGCGTTAAAAAGACGTTAAATGTAGAATTAGAAGGGCTCCCAGCAAGAGAAGATATATTTTTAAAACATTTTCGAAAAGGAATGTTTCATATAAATCCGCATAGTAACCCTGAGGCGCAATTCGATTTCCAAGATATACTACCTGAATTTGAAAAGTATGATATAGAACTTGAAGGGGCGATCGTAAATAAGCTAATGCCAAAAATGTCAAAACTAACTAACGATAAAACAATAATTTGATTTTTAACTCTTATACTCTTGAAATCCGGTCGGTATGCAGAATGAACCACCGGATTTTTTTTGCAATTGTAATAATTCGCAAATTATTTATAGAGACATCTGAAAAATAAAATTTTCGAGTCATTGAGGTTGACCAAAAAGTAAGAGATCTTGTCATTCCCACTTGTCCGCCTTTGGAGG
>JBBIII010000067.1:0-13223 GCA_037446575.1 Ignavibacteriales bacterium | reverse complement strand
TTAGATTTGCTTAATTCTTCTACGGCTTTGTTGCCGCTCATTATTGCGCCCTCGATTGTTGCCGGGAAACCTGTATTTGTCCAATCACCTGCAATAAATAGATTCTTGACTTCTGTTTTAGCGTTTGGACGATATATTTCCAAATTTATTGTGGGAGAAAAAGTGGCTCTTCTTTCTTTAATTACTAAAAAATTGATTATTTTCTTTCTTTCTGCTCCAGGAATAACCGATCCCAAATCATTCATCGCTATTTTTAACAATTCCTTGTTCGTTAGTTCAATAAAATTTTGCGCTCCGCTAATTACAATAGAAATGTACTGATATCTCGTATTTAATCCGTTTTCAATTGCTATCTTATTTTTATTGAAAAGCCATTGAATCCTTGTGCCAACAAGAGCCGCAAAATCAAAGTCAAAAAACTTATCTTCAAACCAAATGTGAATGGAAATAATTGGAGAAGAAACAAACTTACTCGTATCTACTTTTATCTTATCTGATAAACTGCTTGAAGCAATAATCTTTTTAAATGAGAACCAAGGAACAGCGCTAATAAATGCTTTTGCCTTCAATTGTTCGCCTGTTGTGGTTGCAACAGACTGAATTTTATCTGAGTCAAAATTAAATTTATCAGCGCCAACGCCAACCCATGCGTCTCCGCCTTGCGATTTAATATAATTAACGGCTGGTTCAACAAAAAGATCGCTCAAGCCAACTTTCGGAATCAACAAACTAGAATTTTCCCAACTGCCAGAAAAGGCGATGCGTAAAACACGATAAAGCATTAAAGCCGAGACATTTTGAGGATGGTTGTTTAAAGCGCCTAATGTTATCACATTCCAAAAATATTTCTTGCTCAGCTCTGTTTGCCGATTTCTACTTAGCCACTCATTCACTGTAATTTGATTTAATCTTTCCTCAAGAGAGTCAATTGGGAAGTATGTTCTAACAACCCTTAGCATTTTAATTCTATCTTTTAAAGGAATTGCATTGAAGTGTATTAATCCACTAATTAGATTGAACGGTGCAGGTAATCTCGGACAAATAAATTTCGATAATTTATTTGAATCAAGAAACTTAATAGAAAGCGCAGATTGTAGAAATGCTTGTTTTTCTGTGCCTATTATCTTTAAGAACTGCCGTGTCGCCCTATAGCATCCCATCATCAAGTGTTGACCGTTATCGACAAAATCTCCGGTTTTTTTATCAATAAAAGAGTAAGAACGCCCGCCGTAATGCTTATTTTGCTCTAAAAGTAGAACTTTTTTTCCCTGCGTTGATAGATTAACAGCCGCGCTTAGCCCGCTTAATCCGCCTCCTATAACTATTACATCATAATTTTTCATGTGTTTCAATACATTCAATAAATATAAAATATAATACAATTGCACCAACAATTAAATACGTTAATGAAAAACTTGACTTTGTAACGAAAAGTCATAGTTTTTGTATTAATTTACGTTGTTAAAGCATTTCTTATTTTCTAAAGGGGTGAGAGTGGATTCGAAGGCAATATTTACAAAATTAGCCGATTCACTTCAAAAAGAGCTTGATCAATTAAAAAGTGCTCGCAAAGAAGCTATTTTGTTTAGTGGAGAACGAATAGGCGAGTTTGCAGGATACACTTATTACAAATTTGAAATACCCGAGGATATACTTTTACGTTCAACAGAACGAGCAACCTTCACATTTGGCGAGCAGCAGAATATTAAAGTTGAAGGCAACATAATAGCGACTGAAAATCAATATTTAACAGTGGCGTTGCCTCAAGATTTTGGTAAAACTTTGCCAGAGACAAAGTGTTTGTGGAATTTTGAAAGCGAACAAAAACCAATTATTGAGCTTTTAAAAAACTTTGACGCAAAATCTCCTGTTGCCCCGTTATTATTCAACCCTTCCGATCCTAAAAACCTTCATATTGTTGGATTTGAAGTACAAGGAGTTGCTAACACTCCATCAGAACAATTAGAGACTGTTAAAAAGATTTTGCAAAACCGGGTAACGCTTTTATGGGGACCAATATTAAGCGGCAAAACGCATGTTCTTGCCCTTGCCGCAATAACGTATATAAAAGCTGGCAGGAAAGTTTTATTTATTGCCCCTTCAAATGAAAATGTTGATTCGATGTTGTTGAAGACTGTAAATTTTGGAGAGCAGTTAGGAGTAAAGATGACGAAATTTGCCGCTCGGGCAGATCTTCCATCGCCGGAAGTATTCGAAGAGATTGCTCCTTATTCATTTGAACAACAAGTGGAAACAATAAAAGCGGAGAAGCGTAAAGTTTTTCAAGAACGAGTAAGTTTATTAGACACTTATTGGAAAGTTAAAGTTAAACAAATATTGTATGAAGACTTCTATAATAAAATTCAAGAGAAAAGAGAACGATTAGCGGAACTTAGAAAACTTATAGATCAATGCTCAAAAATAATTACAAATTTAAACCAAACTATTTCAGAATTAGAAAGCGCTTCTTTGATAGAGCGCGTTAAAAAGGGAATTTCAAAAGAAGATATTGCAAAAGCACACGAACAATTAGCGCTACAACAACAAAACTATAAACGTTATGTGGCAATACAAACCGCCGTATCTAATGAAATAACAACGATAGAATTAAACGCTCCAATAACGCAATCCGAGCAAAAAGACTTTAAAGAAGTAATTAAAAGAATAGATGAACTCGGCGGGCTTCAAAAAGTAACTACAGCTGTTGAAGATTTTATTGCTGTGGACGAGCGCGCTCTACTGCAATCAAAATTATTTATTGCCACAGGAATTTCTGCGGCTTTATTGGATGCTTCGATACGCAATCAACAATTTGATCTCGTAATTGTGGATGAAGCCCAGCGCATTAATTTACCAACACTTGCGGCGTTATCTACATTGGCGCGCGAAAAGCTTGTAGTTGCCGGAGATCCTTTTCAGGTTGAACCCGAAGTTGTTGGTAATGAAGAACAAATAGATCCGTTGCTTCAACATGATATCTTTCTACATGTCGCTCAAACTACCGAATTACATCGTCTTTTCGATTGGTCTGAAAAAAATTCTAGATGGTCTATTTTGCTCAAATCGCATTTTGCCACAACGCCTAAATTGTCTAAATTTATGGCTTCGGTTTTGTTTGATGAAAAAATTAATGTTTTTGATTCTCCTCAATCAAGAGGAAAAATATATTTTATTGATACAAGCAAAATCGGCGCTCGCTGTAAACAATATGCCGGCAAAAAAAAGATGCTTCCTTTTAACGAACTGCACACAAAACAAATAGTCGAATGTGTGAAGCATGCTTTAATGATAGAAAATAGAAAATCTATTGATATCGGTGTAATACATCCCTTCATAGGCCCAACGCTTTATACAAAGCTACAACTTCGAGTTCAAGGAATAAAGAATTTAGAGGTTGGCACGCCGCAAAGTTTCTGCAACAGACGCAAAAATGCAATTATCTTTGATACGACTATGGCTGGTGTCGATTATACAATGCGCTCTATAGATGATAAAAAAGTTGGTGAACATAGAATCGCTCGTATTTTTAATACTGTGTTTTCTTGCGTCGGTCAAGATTTATACGTAATAGCAGATATGTCGCATTTCCGTTCACTATATGCCGACCGTCTTCTGACTCGTATATTAATGCTTTTACAATCTGAAGCAGACGAACGACAGACATCTTTTACATCGGCGTTAAAAAAATATGACGACGTGGATCCGAGAGAACGCGAAAATCTTTACATAAATAAACAAAAGATGTATGAAAAACCGATTCCCGCCCCTACGCTTAATTCACCCATAGAAAAAACGACAGATGAGGTTGATTATGAACTTGAGGTGCAAATGAAAATGTTGGCGGCTAAGAAACGCGAAACAAATAGAGCTGTTATAATAGATAATATTGCAGAACGAGAAGTATTTATTGCTGTTCAACGAGTGCTTGGATGGCGGACAGACGTCAATTTAGTATCACAGTTTGTTGGTGGCGGTCTGCTGTTTCGTAGTTCTTTTCTAACTGAAGAAACTTTACGAAAGCTTCCTTACGACACTTGTGAAAACGAAAAACATTTTCAGAAAGTAATGGAACAATGGAATCTTCTAATTTATGAAATGTCTGGAGGCACAAAAGCCGATTTATCTTTCTTTGCCAGCAAAAGTCCGGAAGGAAGAGTACGGCAGGATATTAAAAACTTGCGCTCATTTTATTCATCGGATGTTGAAGCGGCAATTGAAGAAGGAAAGCATAAAATTGCAGTTGAAGTATCGCGCGTTTTTCAAGAATTATTAGGCAAATCCAAACCTAACAGTCCTTCCGAATGGTCAACCGCCTATTTAAAATTCCTTTCTCGTCTCGAAGCTTATTTAAGCTGGATTTCTGAACAAATCCGGCGATAATTGCATCTCTCTTACAAAAATTTTCCAATCGTTGCTTGACATTACACCGGAAAAACCATTATCTTTTATGCGACATTTATGTCGCATAAGGAGTTACGATGAAAACTACAATTGGAGAACGAATTAGAGATGCACGCCAGTCAAAGCAATTAGAGCAAGCATCGCTTGCCGCAAAAATTGACATTGCAACTCGCACAGTCCAGAGATGGGAAAAAGGAGAACAGGTTCCGGACAGCAATTACCTGATGCGTATTGCAAAAGTAACAGGTGTAGTTGCACACTGGCTGCTTACCGGAGATGGAGAAAAATTCCCATCTGAAGAACATAAATCAAAATTTTTATCTTTACCAACGAACCGATATAAAAAAGTGTCTCTTGTTTCTCTGCCGCTATTATCCTCTGTACCGGGCGGAGTATTGAGCCGTACATTTCATCCCGAACATGCCGAACGCCACATAACTGTTGATGATGTGCGCGACCCGAACGCGTTTGCTTTGGAAGTAAAAGGTAACAGCATGGCTCCCCGCATAGAAAACGGCGATATAATAGTCGTAAGTCCAACTCATGAAGTGAAGAACGGCGATATCTGCGTGGTGCGGGTTGACGAGGAAGATACTGTAAAGCAAATTAAAATAGATGAACAATTCTTGCATCTCATTCCGCTAAACCCGGAATACGAACCAATGGTCGTCCGGAAAAAAGACGTCAGCTTTATGTGGCGCGTGGTGAAAGTAATAAAGAGTGTGTGAGAAAATGAAGCAGCAGAATTTACACGACTCCGTAGGAGTCGGATGTTTATAAAATAAGTGTAAATAATTTATTTCCAACTCCAAAGGAGTTGAACGCAATGGCAAATACATATACACAAATTTATATCCATGTTGTATTTGCAGTAAAATACCGCAATGCATTAATTTCCTCTTCTTGGAAAGAACGCCTGCACAAATATGTTACGGGAATCATCCAGAATCAGGGACACAAGCTTATCGCAATAAACACAATGCCTAATCACGCACATATTTTTATTGGTATGAAACCTGATGCAGCACTTTCTGATCTAGTCAGAGATATTAAAAGGGATTCAACAAACTTTGTTAATAATGAAATTCGATTTAAGGGTAAATTTGCCTGGCAGGAAGGATTTGGAGCTTTCTCATATTCTCATGCACAAATGGATACTGTAATCAAATATATTTTAAATCAGGAAGAGCATCATCGTATCAAAACATTCCGCGAGGAATATGAAGCTATGCTCAAAGATTTCAAAATAGAATTTAACGAAAAGTATATGTTTGAATGGATTGAATTTTGAACTGGTTGAACTCCGATGGAGTTCGTTTCTGCAGATGTAAGAATATTACAAACCTTCAACTCCTAACGGAGTTGCTGGAAGAAGAAATATACTTGAATCGATTCTACAGGAGTATAACTATTTGGCTCCGTAGGAATTTAGCTTTTATAATACAAGCTGATAAAACGAATTCCAAATTCAAAAGAGTCGAAATATGAAGCCATAGACGTAAATTTATGAATTAAAAATAATCAAAAGACAACGTGGGTGTCGCACGTTTGTAATATAAATAGCTAACGTGGCTTCAACTCAATAGGAGTTGAATATAAAGAGCCGATGGTCATCCAAAAAAAGGATGTAATCTTTATGTGGCGCGTGGTAAAAGTGATAAAGAGTATTTAAGAGATAGAGATTGTGAGATAAGAGATATTATGATTTTCAATTCGGAGGTGGTTATAGATTATTTTTTCGATAACGCCGTAGGCGTTACAAGTTTGTAACACAAGCGATGAAAAACTAATCAACTCCGTAGGAGTTAAACAAAATATTTTTTTAGGAACAGCTATGGATGACATACAAATTATTAATCTCACACCGAAAAATATCGCAGACTACGGTGTGTGTGGTTATAAAGATGTTAAAAAGCATGTGGAATTAAGGAATAAAATCGAATGGTTTAAAAAATTCTATCCATTAGGACTTAGAATAAAAGTTATTTTTTCAGAGCGCGGCGGATATCAAGGTATGATTGAATATATACCGGGAAAGTATGCACACCGTCCTGTTGATGCCGATGGATATATGTTTATACATTGTATTTTCGTCGGTTTTAAAAACGAATTCAAAGGAAAAGGTTACGCTTCATCTTTAATTGAAGAATGTGCAAAAGAGGCAAAAGAAAAGAAGATGCTCGGAGTAGCAGTTGTTACAAGAAAAGGTTCTTTTATGGTTGACAGCGGTATTTTTCTAAGTAAAGGATTTAAAGAAGTCGATAGATCTGATCCGGATTTTAGTTTGTTAGTAAAAAAGTTCGATAAAAATGCGAAAGGTCCAAAATTCAAATCAAATATGACAGATAATCTTAAAAAATTTACAAAAGGATTAACGATACTTCGTTCCGCCCAATGTCCATATACAGAAAAAAATGTGAATGATATTATAGAATCGGCAAAAAAGAAATTCAAACTGAAAACCAGTTTAGTTGACCTGAAAGATGCATCGGACGTTCAAAATAATCCATGTGCTTTTGGCTCCTTCTGCATTATTCATGACGGAGAAATTATCAGCCATCACCCGATTAGCAATACAAGATTTGAGAACATAATGAAGAGGAGAATTAAAAATCAATAACATATTTAATAAAAATAAACAACATAATAATTGAAGATATGATTATGAACTCTTTTGCTAAATATAATCTTATCGCTCCATGCGGAATGAACTGCGGCATTTGTCGAGCATATTTGAAAGAAAAAGACAAATATAAGATTGGATTAAAACGAGTGCTGGTCAAATGTCCCGGCTGTAGAGGAACAGACATAAACAAACCTATTTCTTGCGCCAATTGCATTATCAAGAATTGCAGTCTGTTTAGAAAAGGTAAAGCTAAATATTGTTTTCAATGTAAAGATTATCCTTGCAACAGACTGAAGCGTTTGGATAAAAGATATCGAACTAAATACAATATGAGTATGATTGATAATCTTGAATATATCAAAGATTATGGTATCAGGAAATTTGTGAAGAATGAAGATGCGAGATGGGCATGCTCCAAGTGCGGCGGCAGGATTTGTGTTCATGACAAATTTTGTATTGAATGCGGGAAGGTGAAATAACATGAAACAGAATAACTCGTTTGTCCAATTTGTTATGGATCAGATACAGAATGCTGGCAACATTTCCTGCAAAAGCATGTTCGGAGGATATACAGTTTATTGCAATGGAAAAATCGTAGCGCTTATCTGTAACAATCAGCTATTCGTAAAACCGACAGAGAAAGGGAGAAGTGTTATTGGCGATGTGAAAGAAGCGCCCCCGTATCCCGGAGCAAAACCATGTTTTCTTATTGAAGATAAGATTGAGGACAAGGAATGGTTGTGTAAATTGATTTGTCAAACAGCAAAAGAATTGCCTGTTCCAAAACAAAAAAAGTCCAAGAGAAGAAAATAAAGATAAAATTAAATCGGTGAAGAGGTTGACCAAAAAGTAAGAGATCTTGTCATTCCCAAATGTTTTTATTGGGAATCTTACCTGAAAACGACAACCAAGATTCCCGCTTTCGCGGGAATGACAACTTTTTGGTCAATCACTGATTCTTTACTTCGTCAAAATATTAATCAACTCAACATCCGGCTCAAGGGAAATCAGGTTCTTAAAATCAAAAGTATAAATGCCAAAATCACCTTTATACTCCCAATTCGCATAAGCTATTCCGTTTTCTCTGAAGATTGACACAATATCTTTGTAGTACTGCAACCGCTCGTTACGATTCACGTGAGGCAGACAGCCGAACTCACCGCAATACAATTGCAGATTTAATTCTTTCGCTTTTTTTATAGCAGGCATTAACTCTTCAACAAGTTTTTCCTTGTTAAAAATTCCTTTTGAACCCTCCATTACTTTTATAAATTGCGAATCACTTTTCGCAACATACTTTTCATAATCGGCATCAGCAACAACCTGACCCGGATAATGCACAGGTCCGGTGTAATCCTTAAATGGCACCCAGCTTGCACGATGATGCGTAAAAAATAACGGCGAATATGTATGCGTGCTTAAAATAATATTCTTATCGTTCTCAGGTACTTTTAAAAATGGAAAAGTCGAAGGTATTTGCCACAAGTTCGATCCAATAACAATCACTCGGTTCGGTTCAAGTGAACGTATGGCTTTAATTGCTTTAGCTACTAGTTTATTCCAATCGTCATGGTCTTCGGCAACTGGTTCGTTCATTATTTCATACGCAACCATATTAACAGGATATTTTTTTAAACGTTCAGATAATTTAACCCAGAGATTGATAAATGTATTTTGTGCGTCGGCGTCTGTCCATAATGTATTAGTTCCGCCTTCGTTTGCCGCATTGAAATGATGCGAGCGAATGATATGCAAATCAACGATTGCTCTTAATTTGTACTTTGCGCACCAATCAAGACAATTTGTAAGATATGTGAATGATTCTTCAATCGGTTTTCCGTTTTCATCCCACATTTCCTGCTCATCGATAGGAATTCGCACATGATCATATCCGATGCTGTCAATAAATTTAATATCCTTTTCGGTTATGAATGTTTCTTTTGGCGACCAGCCAAAATTCTGAGAGAGCCAGTGACTAAGATTAACTCCCTTGCTGATTTTAAATCCCGATGGATTTTGAGCGCTTGCATTGTCTGCAATATATGTCATCATAATTATTACCATTATAAGTAATTTATTTAAAGTTTTCATTTATTATTCCTTTTTCGTTGTAGTCTTTATCCATTTTTCAATTATTGATAATGATTCATCAGACATAGTTCCTTTTATATTTTTATATTCAGAAACTTTACCAGTCTTACAAATTTGGAATATATGATTATGATTTTTTAACTCTATTGTTTTAAAGTCTTTGCAGTTTCCATTTTCTAACGCATTTTGTATTGCGGTTAAATTAACCGTTGAAACTGCTTGAACATCCTTATCTCCGTTTAGAGCAAGAATTGGGCATTTTAACTGCAACAATATTTCCTTTGGGTCATAATTATAAAATTTTCGCACTGTCTCACTACGAAAATTATTAAACCAGAATTCTACATTACTATCTATATATCCTAAATCTGTTTTGCTTTCCAAATCTATGTAATTCCATAATTTCTTTAATAATTCCTTCAGATGATTTTCTTCATCAGAATTTAATCTCTCTTTTACAAGTAATGGCCAAAGTTTATCAAATATAATTGTCATTTCATTTATATCGCTTTGATTAAATCCTGCCGCCTTGGTCATTGCTAATTGTGAAGCATAAAAAAAATCCTTACCCCAAACACCAGGACTACCAAGTAGTACAGCAAAATTTATATCATTACAAGAATTTGCCATCATCTGAACGACAATACCGCCTTCACTAAGTCCAATTGCGCCTATCTTTGATTTATCAATCTTATCAATTGTTTTGAGATATTCAACACCAGCAGTGCCATCATTTTTGTAATTATCTAAATCGTACCCTATAAACTGTCCCTTTGACTTACCAACGCCCCTTTTATCATATCGAAGAACCGCGATTCCCTTACCAGATAGATATTCAGCTAAGTCTTTAAATAATTTATGGTCACCAAATTCTAAATCACGATTGTGAGGACCAGAGCCATGAATCAAAACTACAGCAGGAACTTTATCCTTATTATCAGGTAGCGTCAATGTGCCTGACAGCATAATTCCGTCTGCTTTACTATAAAAAACAATCTCCTTTTCGTAAAATCCTTTTTTGGAATAAAAGTTACAACTTACCAATAATGTAAGAAGTATATAAATAAAGAAATTTTGTTGTGTCTTCATATAAATCTAATTTATCATTTAGACAAATTTGTCAACGGAGCTTTTACTATGTGTGCTAACGTCTGGCAAAAGCACGCCGTTATTTTTACCGTTATAGCTTGTGAGCCGAAGGCGGGCAGGCGTAAATAATGCGGCGACAGCCGCACTCTTAATAACTAATTTTTCCGTGCGGCTAGAGCGGCAATCTGATTCTACTGTGGCAAAAACAATGGAACGAGTACTATAATTCATTTTAATAAAACGAGTGCCGTGGTTTGTGCTGTTATACGCTGGTGCGGTAATAATTAGCATAATAAAATATTTAGGTTCCGACAAAGTACTTGGAATCTCGATTATCGAAAGCTGGTCGCGTTCCCTCCAATACATTGATGATGTGTCTATTCATGTCGGGATTTTCGATTGCACCTGAGTCATAGCTGACGGAGTTTGCTTCTAGATTCCTCTGAGCATGGATTACTTGTTCAGCATCGCACACAACCGCGAGATTTGGGTTGTGAGTCACAATGATAACTTGCCTGCGACGCTTTGCATCTGCAAGACAGCGAACGAGTATTTCGTAAATTGTTTGGTTATCAAGATTCTCTTCTGGTTGGTCAACAACTAGTGGTATGTCGTCGTTATCGATAAGAAGGTAAAAGACCAACAACAATAATCCACGTTCACCCGGCGAAAGTTGATTTATCTCCCGTCCTCCGTAGTGTAAGGTATAGCGGGGGGTCAGATATGAGAGTGAATAGATGTAATCGTAGACGGATGCTGGTGTTTCACCTTTTCGAATTTGTTCCTTTGGTTGAATAGGTGGCTGTCCTTGAACACTCTGTCGGCGATCAAAATGGAGACATTCGTTGACTTCCTCGATAAATGCTATCGTGCTTTCTTCATTGTTGAAGTCAACTACTCGCAACATCCCTCTCAACAGGTTGTTACTCTCTTCTAAGCCAGCAAAGGTGCCTTTCTTTCGATTAATTTTCTCCAGAAAAGTTGGCACAAAGACATCTTCAACGATATTTACTTCGAATGTTAGTGGGATTGACTCAGGTGAAACCATTTGTTGCTCAATAAAATCCTGAACTGGTTGGTAGAGACGTTTGTATGAATCTGTCAATGTTTTTATCTCTTTGTAGATTTCTCGTGAGACCGATAATCGTTGGTTACATAGTGATTCAATTGCTGATGGGATATTTGCCAATTCAATTATGCGCTGCTCAAGCCAACTGATTGATTGAACGACGTTGGAATTTCCTTGGATGACAACTCGTTTCTTCGTCCACTCTTCGAGGGCGTTTTGATATGCGACGTACTTACGATTGGGCTCGTCCAACGAATCTTGGAGTTGGGCAATTTGAACTTCTAGAGCCGCTTTCTCGGTTGCGGGCGTTCCTGGAGTTGTAGGATTAAGACGCGTATTTACGTCCGCTAATTGGGTAGAAATTGATGTCCTTATATCGGTTAACTTACCCCGATTGACTGTCAGTTTGACGATGTCATCAAATTGTAAGGGTGACTCCAAATTAAGTTCTAAGAGATCAGAACTCAAAGAACGCTTCAATTCCTCGTACTGAAGTCGGAAATTGTCAAGTTTCGTCAGTATCCTATCGATTATAGAAATCTTTTTGGTTGCGGTAGCTTTTGCAAGACCAAGAGTAGTGAGTTCTGTTTCAGCCTTGCTTAAGGACTGTTTTAATTGAACAATTGCAGCGCGGATTTTTTCAGCAGACTTTTTGAGGTCAGGACTTTGCGCAGGTTCGGGAACTGGTTCTGGTTTAGATCGATCGTGGGCTGCAAGTTCTTCATGTCTTGACGCTAATTGAGAATTCAGCTGAGCTCGGTAAGAGTCAGACGCTTGTTCTTCGAGTTGGGCAATTCTATCATTGAGATCATGAATTCTGTTTGAGTAAACTCGGATTGTGGATTGTGTCTCTGAGGTGAGATAGTGCAAGAGATCGTCGAGGGTTTCATGTCCTAGTCTGTCTCCTTCACCTACATGACTAAAGATGATCTCCTTGAGTTGAAGATCGAATTGTCCATCTCCACCGGCTTGAATTTCATTGCAGAGAGTTTCAATATAATTTTGGGGAAGATACTTTATGGTTTCAACTGAATTCGACTCAGGATCGACGTTAAGTTGTCTATGAATTTGATCGCCTGATTGCCAAGTGAGGGTGGCCTCAAAATGTGACGCTTTGTTGTTTCGCGGGTTCCGGAACTTATCTGGATTTAGAAATGAGAAGTAATTAAATTGCCTCGTATTTCCGAGTAAACCAAGCGTGTCAGCCAAGGCACTTTTTCCACTTCCCTTGTTACCGATGATTGCAACAAGATCCTTGTTAATTGGTAAGCTAAAGTCAAACCAAGGTTCGGTGAGAGCCGAGCCTTGAATTTTTTTGATTTCAATATTTGAGATGTATTTCGTTGGATTTGTACGAACTTTATAGACCTTTTCGGGAATATCTCCAATAAAGACACGTTTCGGATACTCATTAATTGCGTGCAATAGTCCCTCAAATGTCGTGTCAGCTTTTATCCACGTGAAGCAGTTTCCTATGCGATCCTTGTCATCACTTGTTGAGAGCGTGTGCGCGTCGCTGCAATCGAAAAGGCGGCTATTAACTTTTGCTTCTTTAAGTGCATTGTGTGCCTTTTGGAAGGCCGCTACAGTCTCAGAAGCCGTGAATACTATGTTCGACCTATTTATGACATTTCGTTTCTCAGCGATTGAAGCATTGTTCCATTGAATGGCATCCCACTCTGTTTTTCCCACAGCCGTTATATACTTACCCTCAAAATATGTACTATGAAGAGCATCTAGGACATTTTTCAACGTAACGTTGAAATTGTTGAAACCTTCGTGAAGCGGGTTACCATAATCGGACTTTTTTTCTTTTGGTGCGGCATCAATTATGAGTTGCCCAAAATCGTGAAGACTTTTGCGTGTAGGGACGGCAGACCATTGTGTCTTGAGACTCTCGTGTTGGGGAAGAAGTTTAAAATCGCGTGAAAGTAAATTAATGAATTG
>JBBIII010000066.1:0-13467 GCA_037446575.1 Ignavibacteriales bacterium | reverse complement strand
CTGTATTCTACATTCTGAATTCTGCCTCTCCTCACTTCTCTTTCTTGACTTTATACACTGTTTCGCCTTCGCGCGACATTCCGTATTTTTCGCGGGCAACCTTTTCGATTGTTTTTTTATCTCCTTCTAACGCTTTGATTTGTTCCTGTAGTCTTTTTGTCTCCGCACTATCTGCTTTCACTTTTTCTATCCATTCCCGATGTTCTGCTTCTAATTGCAGACGCTTAATAATTCCTTTGTTATCGAATAAAAGGTATAACAGAAATAAAAAAGCAAGAATGAATAAAATTGTTCTCTTCTTATTTTTAGCCGCGCTCTTAACAATTTTCTTGAATAATTTCTCAGGCGGAAGATTTCTATAGAATTGATCATCCATTATTTGAATAACTTAGCTATAATATTTTCTTTTGAAATTTCAAAATGCTGCGCTACCGCAGAGAGAATATTGGCAAGTGTTCCTATTCGTAAAGATGGATGATTTGGTATGGTAATATGATGTTCTCCATTTTGTTGAGTAGTAAGGCGCAAATGACTTCCTGTCTGTCTTGTAATTTGATAACCAAATTCTTGAAGTTTTTTGCCTAATTTTTCTCCTGATATATCACGCGGTAATCTCATGCTGCAATTACTTCTTCGCGAATAAAATGCAACCTGATAAATTTAGGTGCTTTATTCTCTTCAAAGTGGCATCTTACGGCATCACGAATTGCCACATGAAGTTCCTCCATTGTATCTGCCTCAGTAAAAATTGTCGCATCAACTGAGCGTGCAGTAAAACCGCCTTCCGGCGCTTCTTCTATTAGAAAAAGAATTTCATTCATAATCTCTCCTAAACTTACGCAGTAATGTACTCAACTCTAAAATCTTCTGCAAATCTATCTGTACCAATCGTTTTTCGGCTGGTAAGTGGTTTTTAGTTTTTTCTTCTCTGCATATCTTTCTAATGCAAGCTGTATCAACTTATCCAATAACTCAGGGTATGATATTCCGGACGCCTGCCACAATTTCGGATACATGCTGATAGACGTAAAACCGGGAATCGTATTTATCTCATTTAGGAAAATTCGGTTCGTTCTTCTTACTATCAAAAAATCAACTCGAGCCATTCCAGCGCAATCCAAAACTCGAAAAGCATCTAAGGCGTATTGCTGAATTTTCTTCGCAACTGTTTTCGGCAATTTTGCGGGAATAGATTCGGCTGTTTTTCCATCTACATATTTTGCGTCGTAATCATAAAATTCGTTAGATGGAATAATTTCGCCAAGCGCCGACGCTTGCGGTTCATCATTGCCGATCACTGCGCATTCAATTTCGCGCGCTTCCTTAACCGCCTGCTCAACAAGAATTTTTCTATCGAACTGCGATGCTAATTCTATAAAAGCTGTCAATTCTTTTCTGTCGTGAGCTTTGCTAATTCCTACACTCGAGCCAGAATTTGCCGGCTTAACAAACAAAGGGTATTTTAATTTTGTTTCTATCTCTCTTACTATTTTCTTTTGCTGTAATTTGAATGCTCCAAATAAAAACCAAACGCTCGGCGTTACTGGAACTTTTGCTTGCCGCAATATCTCTTTTTGTATTATTTTATCCATACCAACTGCCGAACCAAGCACTCCAGCTCCAACATAAGGGATATCCGCCAACTCGAGCAAACCCTGCAACGAACCGTCTTCTCCGTAAGTCCCGTGTATCAAAGGAATTATCACATCCAACTTTTTAATCTCATTAGTAACATTATCAAAAGCCACAAGTGATTGTCTGCGTGGATCGGGAATAAGAATTTTTTCCGGTTCGCTTTCGACAGATTGCTTGGCTTTAAGAAGACGGAGAGTATCGGCGGAACTAAGCCATTTTCCAGTTGGCGCAATTCCAATCGGAATTACTTCGTATTTATTTTTATCCAAAGCGTCTATAACGGAAGTTGCGGAAACGAGTGAAACTTCGTGTTCAACAGAGCGACCGCCAAAAATTACGCCTACACGGATACGTGTTGAGTTGTTAGTCTGTTTATTCATTTTTTTATAGACTTTATTTTTGTGTTCTATTTATTCTTTGCATATATCATAGTGCTCTTCGTGTTCTATTTATTCTTTGCATATATCTTAGTGCTCTTCGTGTTCTATTTATTCTTTACATATATCTTAGTGCTCTTCGTGTTCTATTTATTCTTACATATATCTTAGTGCTCTTCGTGTTCTAACATACCGAAAAGAGTAATGACCTGCAATTATGAGAAGTTTTGATTTTGTATTGCGTTTCGATAGAAAACTTCTTAGGTTTTTCGAGAATTAATTTATCGTAAAATAAATTAAAAGCTGTATTTGGAGGATCGTGTGACAAAAGTTCAAGAAAGATGGGGCACGCGTGTCGGTCTTGTTCTTGCAATGGCTGGTAATGCAGTCGGGCTTGGAAATTTTTTGCGTTTCCCAGCGCAGGCAATTCAAAATGGCGGCGGAGCATTCATTATTCCATATCTTGTGTCATTTATATTAATGGGAATTCCTTTGCTATGGATTGAATGGGCAATTGGCAGGCACGGCGGGCGCTATGGGCATCACTCAACTCCCGGAATGATGGACGTGCTCGGAAAAAGTACATTGCTCAAATATATAGGCGTGTTTGGGATTTTTACAAACTTGACAATAGCCGCTTATTATTCATATTTAGAATCTTGGACTTTAGGATATGTTTGGCATTCTATAGTCGGCACTTTTAATGGAATGTCAGCCGGCGAGGTGCGCGATTTTTTCACCAGCTATGTTGGCGCCGAAGGAAATCCGCTCTTTAATATTTCCGGTCAAGCAATTTTCTTTTTCATTATAACTCTTACTCTGAACCTATGGATATTATCGCGCGGCTTAAGCAAGGGAATTGAAATGGCAAGCAAAATTGGCATGCCGCTTCTTGTAATTTTCGGAATATTCCTTGCAATTCGCGCTCTAACTTTAGATGCGGGCGAACTCAATGCTATTAATGACGCAATCGCTGGATTGAATTATTTATGGGAACCTCGTTTCGAATCGCTTGCCGATCCGAAAGTTTGGCTCGCCGCCGCAGGCCAGGTCTTTTTTACTCTGTCAGTTGGCATGGGAACTATACACTGTTATTCTGCATACCTTCGGCAGAAAGATGATATTGCGTTAAACGCCGCATCCGCCGGCTTCACAAATGAGTTCGTAGAAGTGATAATCGGCGGCTCTATTATTATTCCAATTGGAGTCGCTTATTTAGGACTTGATGAGGTTCAGCGCATTGTAGGTCTCTCAATGGGATTTCAAACAATGCCGACTTTATTTCAAAATTGGGGACCGATTTTCGCGGCGCTTGCAGGTGTGGCTTGGTTTGGATTGCTATTTTTTGCTGGCATCACAAGTTCGCTTGCAATGGGTCAACCGGTAATGGCTTTTTTCCAAGATGAATTCAATGCAAGTAGGATAAAATCTGTAAAAATTTTCGGCTGTATTTTAATTGTTCTTACTATCCCCTGCATCATATTCTTTTCGCACGGCGCGTTCGGCGAATTTGATGATTGGTCTGGCACATTCTCTCTCGTTGTTTTTGCTCTGTTAGAATCATTAGCGTTTGCCTATGTTTTTGGGATAAAAAAAGGATGGGATGAAATTACCCGATGCGCAGATATTAAAGTTCCTATATTTTTCAAATTTGTTATTCAATTCGTAACGCCGGTATTCTTGCTTGCTGTTTTCTTCGGATCGCTTATTTCACCGCTGAACGGAAATTGGAAATCTGCTTTTGAGCAGCTATTCGCCGGCAATGGTTGGCCCCTCGACCCGGGAAGCGTAATAGGAAAAATTTTAAAGATCGGCATTGAAGACACGCGCTATTTTATAGATGGGATTCCGACTTCAGTTTTTATTGTTGATATGACGCGCATTTTGCTTTTAATAACTTTCCTTTGCGTAGCAATTGCTGTTTGGTATGCATGGAAAAAGAAAATTAATACTGATGATAAAGGAGCGCGACAATGACGTTATCTGCCTGTATAATGATGTTCACTGCGTGGATATTTATCGGATTTTTCACTATTAAATTTTTTCTAAAAATATTGAAATCGCCAAGCTTGTCGGATCAAGTAGAGCAATCAGACGACATAAATAAGTAACTTAGCTGTATGCTCAATTAAATAAAAAGTAGTTTGATGTGGTTGACTAAAAAGTTGTCATTCCCGCAAAAGCGGGAATCTTACATATTTAGATGTCAGACACTTCTCGTTGCTAATTCTGAGGCAAGTGTCAGACATCAAGCTCATCTGTCATTCCCTCATGTTTTAAGAGGGAATCTTACTCTCTTTCATTCCAAGATTCCCAATTCACCCCGTTTTACGGGGTAAAAACATTTCCTCCAAAGGCGGACAAGTGGGAATGACAAAATTATTCTCTTTTTAGTCAACCTCACCAATGAAAAATATATTTGATTTCTTTGAAGCCTCCTTTTAATTATTTTTTTGAAGTTCCTCATTTTATCAATTTTTCGTTTTCCGACTAATTAAGAGTCTCACAGTTGAAAATAATAATAGGTATGGAGCAAAACTCTATTTAAATTTTGGTTACTAACAACTTAAGACATTTATAAATAAGTTTGGCGTTTAATTCAGATCAATCTACAAAAGAATCAGTACTACTTTTTGCGCTTATTGTTAGCTTTTCTTAGTAGAAAATTTTAGGTATGCAAAAAAATGTTACACTTATAAACTCAATTATCAACCAAGCTCTTCTAACGTTTGCCTTGGGCGAATTACTCTCACACGTTCACCATTAACAAGAATTTCTGCCGGTTTCAAACGAGCATTATAATTTGAGCTTAAAACAAATCCGTAGGCGCCTGTAGTGAGCACGGCTAAATAATCGCCTGAGTTAACTTTCGGCATCAACCGCTCCTTAGCAATGAAGTCACTGCTTTCACAAATTGGACCTACAATATCTACATTTTCTCGTTCATAAGTTTCGACTTTTAACGGAACAATTTGATGATAAGCATGATATAAGCTCGGTCTAATTAAATCATTCATGCCGCTATCAACTATTACGAACTTTTTCGCTGAATTTTCTTTTACAGAAATTACCTTTGTAATCAACACGCCGGAATTTGCAACTATAGACCGCCCCGGCTCTAACCAAATTATGCATCCAGTAGATTGAAGTATTGGCAATATTTCCGAAAGAAATTCTGCCGGCGTGGGTAGGATTCCATTTATATCTTCATCTTGTGGAAGAGCTTCATGCTTAATCACATTTGTATATTGAACGCCAAGACCTCCGCCAATATCAATATGAGTTAAATTAATTCCTACTTCTCGCAATTTTTTAACAAGTTCGGCAACATAATTTGCCGCCGCCACAAACGGAGCAGTCTTTGTAATTTGAGAGCCGATATGCGTATGCACTCCAACCAACTCGATTGATGGCAAAGAAGAAGCATATTGAAATATTTCTATCGCCTTCGACGCTTCAATTCCAAATTTATTCGTCTGTAAGCCTGTTGTTATATATGGATGGCTTTCGGCATTGATATCGGGATTAATTCTTAACGAGACCCTTGCTTTTTTGCCGAGTCTTATAGCAACGCGGGAAATCATTTGCAATTCAGCCGCCGATTCGACATTAAAAGAAAATATGCTCTGATTGAGCGCGTATTCAATTTCGTCTTCCCGTTTACCAACGCCGGCAAAAACAATTTTATCAGGAGAGAAGCCAGCTTTTAAAGCAAGATATATTTCCCCGGCTGAAACAACATCCGCACCAGCTCCTTCGGAAGCGAGTAATTTTAAAATATAATGATTGGCGTTTGCTTTTAAGGCATAGCAAATTAGGTGATTAGTGTTGGAGAGAATTTCATAATAAGTTTTGTAGTTGTCTATAATTTGATTTTTACTATAGACGTACAATGGCGTGCCGTATTCCTCGGCTAACTCAACAAGCGGAATGTCTTCGCAATATAAATTGTTCTCTTTATATGTTATATAGATCATTTAAAAAATTTTCTTGAATACTGTAGCTCAACTGAATATCATAATTAGAAAATCATAAGGAATTTTTAATGTAAGCACTATTGTGATTATTATTTTCCGAATTGGTTCCAAGCGCATTAAAAAAATTATTATGATTATTCCGAAGAAACCAATTTGATTGTATCGCTCTGCAATTGGAGCGGGCAATAACGAGGAAACAACATGGGATCCATCCAGTGGCGGCACGGGCATCAAGTTAAATACAGCTAAAAAAATATTTAAGGTAATTCCCGCTAAAAACATTTGAATCAAGAAAAGAAAAAATTTTTTCTGTAATTCGAAATCTGTTGTTAGTAGTAATTGCGATAAATTTGCTAATATAATATAAAATACAGTGCATACAAGAGCTACTATAAAATTGGATAATGGACCAACCACCGAAACTAAAATTTCATCTTTGCGGGGATTTTTAAAATTAGCAGGATTAACCGGCACTGGTTTTGCCCATGCAATAAATACCGACCCGGTAGAAATTATTGATAACAGCGGAACAGCTATAGAGCCAATAATATCAATATGAGGAATTGGATTAAATGTCAACCTGCCGGCATCGTACGCTGTTGAATCTCCTAACCGTAACGCCATCCATCCGTGTGCAATTTCATGAACAATCACCGAAAATAATAAAATTGGTAAAATATATATTGTGTCCAATTAAATATCCTTTAAACAATCCGTCCCGCATCGAGGCGGGACGTTAATTGATAAACGTGTAAATCCTTCTATAGTTACCAAAAAAAATGTTAGAATTCAAGAAGTATTAAATGAATCGTTGCATATACGCAAGTGTTTTTCTATATTCAATGGTGGTAGTACGTTGTCTACAATAAGAACAACTGCCGAGGTTTTTAAATGATGAAAAGATTTATATCGATATGTGTTTTCATTTTCATTGCTTTTAAAATGAATGCGCAAACACCTTCAACTCAACTAAAAATTAAAGAGAAAGCCTTATTCAGAGGTGAACGCGTTGTAACAATTGAATTGTCAAATCAAAACCGACTTCAGCCGCTTACAAGCGTCAATGTGAACAGCGGACCATATTATTATTTTTTAGTAAAACCCGCAGGAAATTGGACTTTAGACGCCGATATAGTTAACGAAAATCTTACAAAAGTTGAAATTTATCAGAATGAAAGAAAAATACCACTTGCTTGGAAAGGGGAATTAATTATCTCTGGAGAAAGCACATCCATTTTAATTGGTTTCCCGAAGATGGTGAAACTAAATCAACTCTTCCTTTTTCAATGTCCTGTTGGCGATGCAACAAGTCAAGCGGAGTTTCAAATTCCTCAGGAATTCTGGCCCGGGTATTCTACTATAACCGAATTATTAAAACAAGGTGATGCATTGGCGGCTTCAAGTCAATTCAAGACTGCAATTGAAGCATATGAACAAATCCTGACTAATAACAATTTGCAAATTTTTCCACATTATGATGAAGCAAAAATTAAGCGGATAAATTGCTTTAGCAGTTTATATAATGAGACTCAATCTTCCTTTCAGAAAATATCGCTCGACGATCAATTAGGATTAAAATCAAGAATAACACAAATTGAAGCTATTAGACCTACAATTAAGTATATTATCGATTCATTACCGCGAGCTGAATGGGGAATTGGCTCGCTTGATCCAATCGTTTTGCCTATTCTTGAAAAAAGTAGAAATACTCTACTTACGTTGATCAGCGTGCGCGATTCTCTGCAACATTTATTAGACGACCAAAACATTCGATGGATTATAGAGGGATCAGCTACAAGTAAAAGCGGATATCTATATATTTTCATGATTGAAACTTTGTCTTCCGCCTTCTCTTCACTCGACTTTAGCGATACGACTACAAAAGAATTAAAAGTAAAAATTTCGGAAGACTTAAGCTCTCGATTGGTAAAAAATAATATTTTGGAATCATACGAAACATTTATTCGAATATGTAATGAACGACACCAAACTAATTTGCCAATTTTTCCGATTGAGTTTCTTCCAAATCTAAAAAAAGACACGATTACTTTTTCGCTCCCATATTACTCAATGCTAAAAGCAGTTAATGATTATTACTATGGCAATTATTCTAGCGCAATGGAGGAGATATTTCGTATCTATAGGACAAGTTATGAGACTGAAATAAACCACAGATACGGAACTATGCGCACAATGATAATAAACCGAACTCAACAGAATTCACCCGATATAACGAAATTGCTCGACGAAGCATTACAGTTAGAGAAATCAAAAGATATGCAGGGCGCTTCGGAAAAGTATAGACAAATCACTTTGATTGCGCCAAATTATGCCTTTGGTTATTTTGCTATGGGCAGATTTCATGCCAGAAATAACGATCCATTTAGAGCGATTTTTTCTTATCAAAGAGCTTTTCAAGTAGATTCTTTATATTTAAGCGCATACCGTGAATGCACTAACATTTACATTAAACAAGGTAACTATAAAGAAATAATTAATATCCTAACCATTGCAATTGCAAAAGGAAACGATTACTGGGAAACTAATTATAACTTAGGAATAGCTTACCTCGGCGATGCAGACCCTGCACGCGCTATAATAAGCTTTGAACGCGCGTTAACATTGAGTTCAAAAAGTTATAAAACAAATATCCAACTTGGACTTGCATATCAAAGTGTTAAAAACTATCAAAAAGCACGGGAATATTTTAATAACGCCATAGGTATAGACGCTACCAGACAAGAAGCGGTAGATTACCTAACAAAGCTAAACGAACTTCAGCGATCTGGTAAATAAAAACAACAACGCATAATTTATATTTCATACAAATTGTTGTTGTAAGAAAAAATCACATGTCTAATACCTTATAAATTTACATTTACCTATAGTAAATCCTTTTAAAAAAATATTATGATAAGAAATGATTCTAATTGTGCAAAATTATCAAAAACTTTTACTAGATGGGCGTTTATATTAGCAGGATTATTTTTTTTAGGATTAGGTATTATTGGTATATTTTTGCCTCTTCTACCTACAACTCCTTTTCTTTTATTAGCCGCGGCATGTTTTGCAAGAGGATCAAAAAAATTTTACAACGGACTTTTAAACAGCAGATTTTTCGGCGCTTATATTAAGAATTATCGGGAGGGAAGGGGAATTCCGTTGAAAGTTAAGATTGCATCTATTTCTTTACTATGGATTACAATTGCACTTTCGATTTTATTGTTAGACGACTTACATTTTATCAAATTTATTTTAATTCTAATAGCAACTGGCGTAACAATTCATATTACCTCTATTCGTACATTAAAAAAAAGTAATCAACAATAGTCGAATTATTACAAAAAAGGGAATGTACTCTAGAAGCAGAGATTAATTACAAATTGGCGTGCATACTATAAATCGATAATTTTATTATTTCTTGTTATCGGTCAACAAATAAATTCATCACAATTCTGTTATTTCGTTAAATTTACGATTAGACAACCTATTTTGCATTTCTTACAATCGGTTCTTATATTGATATTCAAAAAAAATAATGAATTCGGGTAGATGGCGAAACTGGCAGACGCGCTAGCCTTAGGAGCTAGTGGAGTAATCCGTGGGGGTTCAACTCCCCCTCTACCCACAAAATTGCAAGGACAAACGTCTGGAGCAAAATAGTACATCATGCATTTAAAAAACAAAGGAAAAATAAATTGGAAGTTACAGTAAAATCATTAACAGAAGTTTCGCAAGAAATACAAATCACAGCATCACAATCGGAATTAACGCCTCATTTTAACAAAGCTTATGAAAATTACCGCAAAAAAATTGAAATTCGCGGTTTCCGCAAAGGTAAAGCCCCAATCGATTTAGTAAAAAAATTATACGGCGACATGATTGAGCACGATTCATTAAATGAAATCGCTACCGATATGTATAAAAAAGCCGTCCAGGAAAAAGAACTAAAGCCAATCGGCGAACCAGTTCTTGTAGATATAGATTACAAGAGAGGCGAAAATTTTTCTTTTAAGATTCAGTACGACATTCGACCTAAAATCGATTTAAAAGAATATAAAAATATCGATGTTGAAAAAACCATTCACAATGTAAGTGATAAAGAAATTGAGCAGGAGCTTCTGCGAATTCAAAGAAGCAATGCAACATTTGAAGAAGCCGAAGTGGTTGCCTCACCTGAATATATAGTTACAGCCACGTTGCAAGATTTGGACGATACAGGTGTTCCTATCGTAGGCAAAAAGAGCGAGAATGTCAGGTTTTATTTAGCTGATGAACAATTAGAACAACCTTTTAAAGAAACATTAAAGAGCGCGCAAAAAGGGGGAGAATACAAGGTTGAATTCGAGCATAAGCATGACGAACATTCGCATAAGGTAAATACTTTAATTTCTGTAAAGAAAGTTGAAAAAGTCAATATTCCGGCGTTGGATGATTCATTTGTAGTTAAAATTACAAAAGAAAAGTACGACAAAGTCGAATCATTTCGCCAGCATATAAAAGAAGAAATTATAAATTATTGGAAAGAAAAGAGCGAACGACAGGTAGTAAATTCGATTATTCAAGAAATTATACGAAGGCACGATTTTCAAGTTCCAGAATCTTTAGTGCGCAATGTCTTAGATAGTTTATTAGAAGATATGAAAAATGAATATCCTAATAAACGCCTCCCATCAGATTTTGACCGAGCAAAATTTGATGAAAATAACCGCACTTACGCAATTTTTCAATCGAAATGGGCTTTATTACGGGAAGAATTGATAAAAGCGGAAAATATAAGCATATCAGAAGAGGATTTAGAAAAAATAGCAGAAAGCGAAGCCGAGAAAATAAAAATTCCAAAAGACCGATTAATTAGTTATTATAAAACATCTGAACAAATAAAAGATCGATTAATAGGTGATAAATTAATAAAAATATTAGTAGATTCGGCAAAGATTAAAGAGGTTCCTGAAAAAGAATAAAGGAAATAGAAATTATGGCAAATTTAGAAATTTATAATCAGCTGGTGCCGATAGTAGTAGAACAGAGCGGGCGAGGCGAACGTGCATTCGATATTTTCTCAAGATTACTAAAGGAGCGCATTGTATTCCTCGGCACTCCTATTGATGATACTGTAGCAAGTTTAACAATTGCTCAATTATTGTTTTTAGAATCGGACGACCCTGATAAGGATATAAATCTTTATATAAACAGTCCGGGAGGAAGTGTATCGGCAGGCCTTGCCATTTATGACACGATACAGTATATTCGACCAGATGTTTCAACTATTTGTATCGGTATGGCGGCAAGTATGGCGGCTGTTTTACTTGCAGGCGGAGCAAAAGGAAAACGAAGCGCTCTTCCAAACGCCCGCGTAATGATCCATCAACCTTGGGGCGGCGTGCAAGGAACAGCATCGGATATCAGCATTCAAGCTGAAGAAATATTAAAGACAAAAAAAAGAATAAATGAAATTCTCTCTTTTCATACTGGCAGGCCTCTCGAACAAATTGAAAAAGATACAGATAGAGATTATTACTTAGCTTCAAATGAAGCTAAAGAATACGGCTTAGTCGATAATATACTGATAAAGAGAATTATAGATAGTAAAAAAGAGAAATAAAATTTTATAGTGAACAAAATAAAATGACGCAGAAATCAAGAACAAATGAAAAGATTGCATGTTCTTTTTGCGGCAGGACGCCCGAAGAAGTGAATAGCATTATAGCGGGACCAGATGTTTATATATGCGATCTTTGCGTTGCAAGTTCTGTCGATATTATCAAAAACAATTTAGCGGCTATCAACGCTCGAAAGTTGGGCTTCAGACGTTCTCTAACTCCTGTAGACATCAAGAAAGCTCTCGATGAATTTGTTGTCGGTCAAGAACACTCTAAAAGAACGCTTGCTGTTGCGGTTTATAATCATTACAAACGGATAGATGCAAGCGAGCAGATGGCAAATTTAGATGAAGTTGAAATTGAAAAAAGCAATATTCTGCTAGTTGGACCAACAGGAACCGGCAAGACTCTTCTAGCGCAAACGCTTGCCCGTATTCTTGATGTGCCATTTGCCATTGCCGATGCAACCACTTTAACAGAAGCAGGTTATGTTGGAGACGACGTAGAAACAATTCTTGTTTATCTGCTTCAAAATGCCGACTATAACGTTGAAAAAGCAGAGCGCGGAATTGTGTATATAGACGAAATCGATAAGATAGCTCGTAAAGGAGACAGCGCTTCAATAACGCGAGATGTTTCTGGCGAAGGAGTGCAACAAGCGCTTTTAAAAATTCTTGAGGGCACACTTGCTGGAGTTCCTCCTAAAGGAGGACGTAAGCACCCTGAACAAAGTTTAATCAACGTCAATACAAAAAATATTCTTTTCATTTGCGGCGGCGCTTTTGATGGATTAGAAAAAATAATTGAAAAACGCGTCAGCCAAAATCCTGTCGGGTTTGGCGCCGATGTAAAAGGCAAAAAAAGCAAACTTCGTGAAAAATATTTACAACAAGTTGAACCTGATGATTTGCTGAAGTATGGATTGATACCTGAGTTTGTTGGTCGCCTGCCTGTAATTGCCACGCTCGAGCCGCTTGATGAAACCGCGCTTCTCAATATTCTAACTCAACCACGTAACGCTATTGTAAAACAATATCAAAAACTGTTTGCTTTAGAAGGCGTTGAATTAGAATTTGAAGAAAACGCTCTTAAATCAGTTGTTGAGAAAGCAATGGAACGAGGAACCGGCGCTCGAGCATTACGCTCAATTATCGAAGCAGTAATGTTAGATGTGATGTATCATTTGCCATCGCGAAACAATGTTTCTAAATGCATCATTACTAAAGAAACAATTATAAAATCCAAAGATCCAATCTATCTATATGAGGAGCGAAAATCAGCATAATCACATTCCACCTTTAAATAGACAAATCTTCTTTCTTCTTCAAACCTAGTAATCGACATAAACTAAATTGTTTTAAGTGAATCTAAATTTGATTTACTTTATATAAACAAACTCTTGAATTGAAAACAAAACCCGATTTTGCTTTTCACAAAACCGGGTTCATTAATCGTCCGTTCGGGGGATCGGACTTTATGAGTTTGCCAAAAAAAATGTCCGACACTTTCAAATAACCTACTTGCTGGGAGGGAGTTATCTTGCCCGCCGTAACATAGTGTAGGCGGGACTCCCGACCCCATAAAAGGGAGTTATCTTGCTCGTCCTATTGTCCGCCGAAACAAAGTGTAGTTTTCTTCGTTCCCAAGTTCCACTTGTGAATGCGCTACTATAAAAGCTCTGCTTTCTTAAACCGTCATATTTAAAAAGTGAGGCAGAGATGTATTATATATTTTATAACGATTCCGTCCCATTAATTTCTTCCAATTTGAAGCTGAGCTCATACATTTTCCGTTCCCAAACAGAGTTTGGGAACGAGGGGATAAAAAAGCAGGGCTGTTTCCAATTTGGAGATACCTTGAAGAGTTGTCACGCTC
>JBBIII010000065.1:0-13578 GCA_037446575.1 Ignavibacteriales bacterium | reverse complement strand
GAAAAGAAAATTTCTCGCCAACGCGCTAAACGTGTTTTTACGGAGGATAATTTTTGTTCAGATTTGTTTTGCATAAGTCGCTCCTTTTATTTGAGAAGAAAAAAGAAACGGCGCGTTAAGCGCCGCTCGAAAGAATAAATATTTTGCTTGAGTTAATTTTTAACAGGCAACCAAAAACTAATCGTTGTTCCTTTTCCCATTTCGCTTTCGATTTCAATTTTTCCTTTATGATCATCAACAACTTTTTTTACAATCGACATGCCAAGTCCGGTGCCATGTTTTTTTCCATAAGTCATAAACGGTTCAAAAACACGCTTCCTGACTTCTTCAGGCATTCCGGTTCCGGTATCCTTAAAATCAATCCGCACATAATCGCCTTCTTGTTTTGTCGTTACTGTAAGCGTTCCCCCTTGCGGCATAGCATCGCGCGCATTGCTGGCAATATTATAGAAAACTCGAACCATCTTATCCTGATCAAATTTAACAACGCCTTTGAATTGCGGATCTTTAACAAGCTTTACGTTGTTCTTTTCTAAATCTTTTTCTATAAAACTAAGCACATTATTCATCACGTCGTAGAATTCTAAATCTTGGAAATTCGAAGCGCTAACGCCGCGAGTGAAATCGAGAATTTCCTGCGTCATATTCACAAAGCGATCAACTTGGTGGATCATTTCATCGGCAAGTTTAGCGGCTTCTTCGTTGCCCGATTTTTTCTTCATCACCTGCGCATAAACACGAAGCGTTCCCATTGGATTCTTGATATCATGAATAATAACGCTTGCCATTTTACCAACCGCAGATAAACGCTCGTTCGCAACCATTTCCTGAGCCATTCGAGCGTTTTCAATAGCAACGGATGCATGAGCCGAGAAAGCATCTATAAAAGACACATCATCGTTATCAAAGCAACCCTCTTTTTTATTTAGTAATTGGAATACGCCTATAATTTTATTGTCTTTGTTTTTCATAGGCATACAAAGCATATTACGCGTTCTATAACCTGTGCGTTTATCAATCTCTTGATTAAAGCGAGGATCTGCATACGCATCTGGAATTATAATCGTTTCACCAGATTCAGCTACATAACCAGCTATTCCTTTTCCAATAGGTAGACGAATTTCTACCATATCTTTTCCTTGCAATACTTTAGACCAAAGTTCCTTTTTAACATCATCAACCAGATATAATGTTCCTCTATCCGCATCAATACTTTTTGTAGCAGATTCGAGAATTAAACCTAACAATCTGTCGAGGTCAAGCGTTGAATTGATGATTTTACTTGCTTCTATTAATTGATGAAGCTGGTCGATTTTTCCTTCAACTGCACGTTTTTGTTCTTCGAGTCGTTTTACAATGTTATCATCAGCTTTTCTAATACGCGCGCTTAATTCCCGAAGAAGATTGAAAGCAACAATATGACTCGAACGCAACAACTCCTCAAAATCGGGCTTCTCAAGAGATAATAAAATAGAATCTTCTATGCAGGTAGCTCTTGCTGAACGAGTTTTTCCGTCTAACGAAGCGAGTTCACCAATTACCTCGCCTTTACCCAAAATATCTAATACGGTTTCTTCGCCAAAAGTTGTAATGCGAGAGATTTTTACTTTGCCCTCTTCGATAAAAAAAACTTTATCTCCCGATGTATTTGCGTCAAAAATTACAGTTCCCACAGGAAATTGCTGTTCTTCGAATTTTTCTAATACTTGCAGAATGGCGTCTGTTGACATTTCGTTGAACAGCACAGACTCCTGTAAATTTTTTATCCGCTCGCTTTGCGTGGACATTGACAACCTGTTATGTTTGATCAAGAGTTGTTGCGTGAATAATAGCAAGAATCAAGCATTTATGCAAGAAATGGAAACAGCTTAATATAATATTATTGCTTTTGCTCAATACAGAGCTTTTTTATCAGTTCCTCTTTCATTTTTGTGAATGAGCGCGAACGATGACTAATTTGGTTTTTCTCTTCCGCTGTTAGTTCAGCGTAAGTTCTTGAAAATCCATTAGGAATAAAAATTGGGTCATATCCAAATCCATTTGTGCCGCGTGCCGTTTCAGCTAGTGCACCGGAACAAATGCCCTCCGTAAAAATTTCTATTCCATTGCCAACAAGAGCTAAAATAGACCGGAACTGTGCGCCTCGTCTCCTTGGAGCAACACCACGCATCTCCGATAAAAGCTTTTCATTGTTCATCTCATCCGTCGCATTATCGCCAGAATATCGCGCAGAATATACACCCGGTCTTCCATTAAGATAAAAAACTTCAATTCCTGAATCATCTGCAAGTGAAAGAATTTTGGTGTGATTATATACTATTCTTGCTTTTTGCAGAGCGTTTGCTTCGAATGTATTTCCATCTTCTCTTAATACTATATTTTCTGATATATCGTTAAGAGTCAGAACATCTATATCAAGGTCGCTTAGAAAAGTAATTAGTTCTTTAGCTTTATGGTTATTTCTTGTAGCAAGTATTAATTTGGTCATTGGTTATTTGTAATTGGCAACTGGTAATTAGTAATTGGTTAATGGTGATTGGTTGTTGGTAAATTGTTGTCTTATGATAATAATTTCTATTAGGATTTTATGTTCTTCTTATAATCAATCGATACATTTAAGATTAGTATATTATTTTACTATTTATTTTAAATTCCGAACTCTTAACTTCTTAATCCTTACTTCTGAACTCTAACTTCTCACTTCTTACTTCTTACTACCCCAACAATGCTTCAATCGCTTTTTCGATTCTATCAACCCCGATAATTTCAATCTCGCCATTGCGTTTTAGATTTTTCAAATTATTCTGCGGAATAATAATTCGTTTGAAACCGAGTTTTTCAGCTTCTTGAACACGCTTATCAATTTGCCCGATTGTACGAATTTCTCCGCCCAAGCCAATTTCACCAACTGCCACCGAGGATGAATCGACAGGAATATCGCGTAAGCTCGAAGTAATTGAAGTCGCTATTCCCAAATCGACAGCCGGTTCTTCAATTCTAATCCCACCTGCGATATTTACGAACACATCTTGTTGTCCAAGATTTAACCCTACTCGCTTTTCAAGTACGGCAAGCAACAGTGCAAGTCGTCTGTAATCATAACCAGTGCAGGTGCGTTGTGGCATTCCATAGTTAGTTGGCGTTACGAGCGCTTGCGTTTCTATAAGAATTGGACGCGAACCTTCGATGCTCGCCACTACTGTTGAACCAGATGAACCATAATGACGCTGAGATAAAAATATCTCTGATGGATTTGTAACCTCGCGCAATCCGGTGTCGTGCATTTCGAAAATACCTATTTCATTTGTAGAGCCGAATCTATTTTTTATCGCTCGAAGCACTCTGTACGAGTAGTGAGCTTCGCCTTCGAACTGTAATACCGTATCAACCATATGCTCGATTACTTTGGGTCCGGCAATTACTCCTTCCTTTGTAACGTGTCCAACAAGAAACACAGGAATTCCACGAGTCTTTGCAAGCCGCAGAAGAAGCGCCGCTGATTCGCGAATTTGGCTAACGCTTCCGGGCGCGCTTTCCAATCCCGGCCGATACATAGTCTGTATTGAATCTACAATCACCATTTCCGGCGTCCCTGCTTCGATAACATCTAAAATCAGATCTAAATTTGTTTCTGCAAGCAACAGAATATTTTTAGATGAACCAGCATTGAATCGATCGGCGCGTAATTTAATTTGGCGCACAGATTCTTCTCCTGTTATATAAAGTATTACCTGATTTTTAAGAGCAATCGCGATTTGCATCATCAAAGTGGACTTTCCGATACCGGGGTCGCCGCCAATTAGTATAAGCGATCCGGGAACAATTCCGCCGCCAAGCACGCGGTCAAATTCTTGTATCGCGGTTGGTATGCGCTGAATTTCTTCTTTCTCAATTTGGTCAAATGTTACAGGTTGAACTTTAGACGCAACGCCGGTTTTTCGAGAAACCTTGATAGGTGTGGGCGCTTCTTCTACAAACGTGTTCCATTCTGAACAATTCGGGCATTTTCCAATCCAGCGGGGTGAAACATAACCACAAGATTGGCAAACATATTTTGTTAGAGTTTTGGACATAGAATTTATTGTTTGAATATAGCACAGGAAGGAAAGATATTCAAGTTTGTCTCATTGTAGAAAACCTAAAACTTTACTGCGAGTGTCAACTCTTCGGGGGGCTACTTTCAATTACCTTTTCAAAGTTATCAAAATTAATCGCAGATACTTTGAAAAGATATAACTGATTAGCTATTAAAGAGAATTATCCGATGACTAATCACCGCAAAATGGCTTCCAGAAGGAATAAGGTATCACCGACTCATGTAGGACACTACTTTTATTAGGGGTTTGCAAGCGCTGGACATCTTTTTGGGAAGACAACAAAGAGCGTTTTGATCTACTTTTTTAATTCTTTCATTAAATACTTATACCAATGGATCGCTAAAATATTATCGGACATAGTAATCAATTCTTCACGCGTATTAAGCAAGTAGGCAATATTTGATTTAAATAATTTTTTTATTGTGCGAAGACTTGTAATCATCTGATCGGTTGGTGATTTTGTTAATTTGACTTCAATGGGAATTTGTTCAGCGCCTCTCACAGCAATTAGATCGACTTCAACCTGATTATTATCCCGATAATAGAAAAATTGATATGGAGAACCTTCGGAATAATTAGTTTTTATAATGTCCATAATAACAGCGTTTTCAAAAATTGCTCCACCCATTATTCCATTTCGCAACGCGCGAGGATTTTTTTCGCGAAAAATATGCGCCACAATTCCGGTATCAGAAAAATAAATTTTGGGACTTTTTACAATTCGTTTCCGTAAATTACGCGCATAAGGCCGGAGTAAATAAATAATTCGCGAAGCTTCAAGGACAGATAACCACTTGCGCGCGGTTGTGTGCGAGACTCCACATAGTGAACCTATTTTTGAAAGGTTTAATATTTGTCCAATATTAGCCGCTAATACTTCGATAAACTGCTGGAATGTTCGCAAGTCGCCAACCGAATGCATACCTCTTACATCGCGTTCCAAATATGTTTGAATATAAGAACCGTAAAACATTTCAGTTGGTGTTTTTTGTGTAATCATACTTGGATAGAAACCGCGAATAAAATCTTCGTAAGCTTTATCTTCATCCATTTTTGTATAAACAGGAAGCTCTTTGTAACAAAACGGAAGTAATTCGAATATAGCAATACGCCCTGCAAGTGATTCGGAAACGCCTTGCATTAAAGAGAATACTTGAGAACCTGTTAAAACATATCCTCCCTTTTTTGATTTAGATTTATCTATTTCTATTTTTATGTTAGGCAAAAGATGCGGCGCATATTGTATTTCATCAAGGATCACAGGAGCGGGATGATCGGAAATAAATAATGTTGGATCCTTTTCTGCTTGCGATCGTATTATCGGATCATCGAATGTAACATATTTATAATCAGGGAATAAAGTTTGCAACGTAGTCGACTTACCTGATTGACGCGGACCCGTTAATAAAATCGCCGGAAAGCTCTTTACGGCTTTTTTTAATAATGGTTCAATTGCTCGATGGATGTATTTCATAAGCATCCTTATTTTTAATTAAGATACAAATTGAAAGTATAGGATTCAATATGTATAAGGTTAAAAAATGCGGTTAAGGTTGTACATTTAGTATGTAGTTGTTTATGTCTCGCTTTGTATGCAATTTCTTCAAAGCTTATTTGGGGAAGATGTCTGACACTTAACTTAGATTTTACACCGCAAAGTGTCTAACCTCTTTCTTGGATATATGAATTTATTTTTGAGGCAACAAAATGTATGCTTTCAACTGCTTTAATAACCTTTTCAAAGTTACTAAGATAAAACGCTGATACTTTGAAAATGTAGATTGTAAAATTGCTCTAACTGAAATTTTTGAATTTCGCCTATTGGCTAATTGTACAAAAGCTAAAGCTTTCAACTGCCAATTATTCTTCGGGTGGGGTACAGAACGCAAGGAGAGAATTTTATTTACTTGAGGAGTGTTTTTTACGAAATCCCGCTTTTTAACGGGGACTATTTCCTTTTTAATGTGGTTAAGCAGTGCTTGATCAGTGATTTTACTCTCTTCGCCGCGGGAATGAGTCGTAACTTATGGACTAATCGCCATGTGAGCGGATCAAGGATGGTGCGATACTTCATGGACGATAACTGTTTTTCGAAATACGAAAGATTATTGATAAGATCAGTCTTTTGGTAACTCTCTGAATCGAAGTTAAGCGCTTCAAGACTGATAAAAAACTCGTACCCCGTTCTTTTGAAAAACTTCAAAATCTTAAAATCTAATAGGCCAAGTTGTGCAATATCTTTTAACAAATTGACAAAAGACTGTTCGGTAAACACCCAACAGTGGACGTCAACATATTGGTCATTCTTGTATGCATCGCGGGTAATGGTGAATGCTTTCTCGAGAGTGTGTTCATGTTTAAGTTCCTTTTCAACTGCACATATTCTCCAAGAAAATTCACCGTTTCTCCTAACAAATTCTGCATGGTAATCAAAGATCTGCCTTGGTGATGGTTTCCGCATTCCCCTGAGATAGGCATCTACCACATCGCTTATTTTTGATAATTGCCTGAAGAAATCATACGTAAACCTCTTATCAGGAATTGCAAGGGATAGAATTCCTCCAGGTTTTAGAATACTATGTATTTCTTTTAACCATCCTATGAAGTCGGGTACATGTTCAATGACATGAGACGCAATGACAAAATCAAATGGAGCCGCATCAGCAGTAATTTCCATAAGGCTCTTCTCGCCCCATACATAGTCAACATCCACGATTGTCGAGATGTCAATAGTTCCCCAACTGGCACATTTTGCCTTCAGCTGTTCGGTTGTGGCATGATCAAGATAATATATTTCACCCATATCTCGAGTTACTATAGGTCGATTTAGTGCCCCAATTTCAACACCTCGTTGTGACTGTGGTTGGATGTGAGCGAGGATTTTTTTATTTCGTTCCATGGGCAACTCCATTTTTTGACACACCGCTTAACGATTTCTATATTACATAAAATTTATTTTAGATATTCTTTCTAAAACTCAAATTAATTATAGGAGAACAACTATGAATCAACAAAAAAAATTAAACCTTATTTTAGATAAATATATAATCGGTATTACTCCTGCCAGAAAAGTCGGCGGGCAAGCCGGCTAAACGCAAACATCAAGCATAAGTTGTTCCTGTAGCAACTGTATGTTCATAAGATGCGAGATAGGATGTTATTTTTAATGCTAGAATGCCCGGCTTTTAGCTGCATGGAAGGTTGTTTGCTCGGTGCTTCGTCGAACAGAATTCGCCCGGGTGTCTCAGCTTTTCAGATCGGATTGGACAAGTTATTATCTCCTTTAGCCGCATCATTAAACAGAAAACCCCGATCATTTGTGATCGGGGTTTGAAAAAACGAATCTAATTCTTACCTCGTTATAATTTAGCCCAGCGTTCTTTAGCCCGCTTCACATTTTTGCTCATCGGAAATTCTTTAACAACTTTCTCGTACGCCTCTTTTGCTTTGGCGTTATTGCCAAGTCGTTCGTAGGTTTGCGCAATCATAAACTGAGCGTCAGCCTTTTTTTCTGATTTTGGATTTTTAAGAGCTTCCTGAAACAAGGGAAGAGCTTCTTTATATTTTTTCTTCGCAAAATACGTTTCACCAAGCCAATATTTTGCGCGGATTGTCAATTCATCATCGCCTCCAGCATCAGCAATTGATTGAAAACCACCCGATGCTTCATCATATCTACGCGCATTAAATGCTTTGAGCGCATCTTCGTATACATAACTTGAAGTAGTCGGTCTTGGTTTGGTCCTCACAACAGGTTTTGCTGGTTCTGCAGATGCAACTGCAGGAGAACTCTTTAACATTTCTTCGGCTCTATCCGCTCGTAATTTTTCAACAGAGTATTTTGCTTCAACTTCATTCATTCTATTATTAATACTTCTGTTTTCCTGTTCAAGTTTTACAATCCTTTGCTTTAAGCTTGTATTTTCAATTCGAAGATCATCTATCTGCTTTTCATATTGCGCTAATTGATTAGTTGGCGGCGAAGGTTTAACCGTTTCTACAGGTTTTTCAGTATCCTCTCCTATAAAGCTAGTTAACGCCTGATCCATCGGCTTTGGTTTTTCCTTTGTAGGGGCTGGCGTTGCTTCTGCCTGTGTAGGTTCCGCAGATGTTGTTTCTTCCATTGTGGCTTCTTCACTCGCACCACAACCATTTAACAAAAACGCAGTCAATATTATCGAAACAATTAGAATATGTTTCATAACACTGCGCAAATTCACAATACTCATACTGCCTCCAAAAATTGGCATTAAGATTAGTGGATTTATAACAGCTTATGCTAAGTTATTAATAGACTACTTGAAAGTCAAGTAGTTTTATTAAATTCATTAAATATTTAGTGAATTATTTTTAATAAAAATTACCAATTTATCAACTACTTTTTGTATTACCTGATCAGGCACGCCATCAAAATGCGACGATTGAAAGCGCATATCACAAATTTCGTTAACATAATCTACAGTTACACATCGTCCATCGCTTGTGAATACTAATTCAGTAGAAAAAAAATCAAGTTTACAAATTTTCTGAATTCTTTCAGTAATTGACCTAAGTTGAAAAAGGTTAAATCTTGCCTCATCTTCTATTGTTAATTCAGAATATACATGTGTCAAATCATCCCACCAACAAGAGAGTATTTCGCCAAAGGCATAGAAAACCCTGAACCATGCTCTTTTATTATCCAATAAACAAGGTTTTATCGTTTCCTGCAATAAATATTTGTCATACTTATTAGATTGTCGCGCTTCAATTACTTCTTTTAAGGTTTCTGCCCCTGTTACAACTCCTATTCCGCCTCCTGTTGTATTTGCCGGTTTTATTATGAACGGCCTGCCAAGTTTTGCCAATTCCGAAAGAGATAGTTCAATCTCATTGGTTTTATTATATGGAGAGATTATGATTGTATATGGAACTTCGATCCCGTTAGAAAGAAACTCTAAATGCATAGTCGCTTTATCTGCGGCATGAACTATTAAGTCGCGTGCGTTTATTGGATATGGAAATTTTTGATTTCCGGAACGAAATTTATCAAGTATAATGAGCGATAAGGGTAAAAAAGTTTCATCTTCATCCGACGCTCTATCCAAGAAAAAATCAAAACTGATTTCTCCGTTTTCTATCTTGAAAATAACTTCATTAATATTTTCTTTTTTTATTTCAAGGACTGATATTCTGCATTCATCTGCCTTTGAACGAATTAGGTTCACAAATTCGCGATCGTATTCCCATTTCCATGCGATGGCAAAATTATAAGACATTAACATTTCCATTAATATCTAAGATAATTTGTTTCCACATGTAAAACAAGAACAGCAAGCTTGTAAGTGGTGTCCAGTTTCAATATATTTGTATATAATGAATACGAAAGTTGTGAATTTGATATTAATCCCCTGTTTTGTAGGGATTTTTTTTCTATCGGGTTGCAGTAGTAGTATAATGCAAACAAAGCAAGAGCCGCCTACGGAACGAAAAATTTCGGATAAGGAAAAAGAGATGAGTCGAGACCGAGCATTGCGTCATTTTATTGAAGGCGCGGCGCTCGATGCAAAAGGTTCATTTGCAGAGGCAATTCTTGAATATCAGGAAGCTATCGCACATGATCCAAATGCTGCAATTTTCTACGCAATTTCACGGAATTATATGTTGCTTGGAAAATTTAACCGCGCTGTAGAAACTGCCGCTGAAGCCGTGAGATTAGAGCCCAATAATATTGTCTATCGTGAAAACCTCGGAACGATATATTTTAATCTATCACAAATCGATTTAGCTATTTCAGAGTACGAAAAAGTTGTTCAAATAGATTCAAATTATAGTGCCGGCTTATTTTCTCTTGCTCGGTTATATCAAGTTTCTAAACCGCAGAAAGCTCTAGATATCTATGAGAAAATGTTGGATCGAAATAATGAACAATTAGAAGTACTTTTCCTCAGCGCCCAACTTTATTCTTCGCTTAATAGATTCGATGAAGCCGCAAGTAAATATAAACGCATGTTAGAATTAGACCCAAGCAATAGAGCCCTTCAGAAACAATTAGCGGAAACTTATATAAAAATTGGCAGATTAGATAATGCAAAAGAAATTTTAGAAAATATGGTTGAAACCGATTCTACCGATATAGAAGTTATAGCGGCTTTGGCTGACGTATATTTAGATATGAAGCAATTCAATAAATCTGTTGAATTATATCAAAAACTTTTAGCTCGTGGAATTAATAACATAGAAGTTAAGCTCAGAATTGCCATAGGTTTTTTTGGTTTGTGCGAGCAAGACTCTTCTCTGGTTCCTAAGACGATAAAATTGTTTGAAGAGTTACGCGATGAAAATCCAAAAGACTGGCGACCGTTTTGGTATTTAGGGGCTATAGAAGCAAATCAGCATAAGGATTCGATAGCGGGTAAATATTTTGAGCAAGTAATAAAAATTGATGAACGCCATAGCGATGGTTGGTGGTTTTTCGGGACATCGTTATTTGGACAAGGTAAATACGAACAACTTCAGGAAGAAATGCTAAAAGCACAAAGAATATTTCCTGACGATTTTCGTTTCTTATTACTACAAGGCTTGGCTCTTACGCGTTTGGATAAAAATGAAGACGCAGTAGAACCATTAAAAAAAGCACTAAAAATAAATTCAAAAGATTTAAATATAATAAGCACTTTAGCTTTAACTTTAGACGGATTAAAAAGATATAAAGAGAGCGATTCTCTTTATGAAGAAGGATTGAAATTACATCCAAATTCATCCTTATTATTGAATAATTATAGCTACAGTCTTGCGGAGCGTGGATTACAATTAGTACGCGCATTAAAAATGGCTGAACAAGCTGTAACTGCAGAACCTGATAACGCCGCTTATTTAGATACGTACGGTTGGGTGTTTTTTAAATTGGGAAAATATGAAGATGCCGCAAAGTATATAGAAAAATCTGTTGCAACTGGCAAGGCAAGCGCAGTAGTGCTTGAACATTTAGGCGATGTTTATCTTAAGCTTGGTGATAAACAAAAGGCGCTCGAGTTTTGGAAAAAAGCATTAGAAATGGATCCAAAAAATGAAACTGCAAAAGATAAGATTTTAGGTGAAAATAATTGACACACTACAAACTAATAATTGTTTTTTTGCTTGTTATAATAATATCTGGTTGCGGAACAGTCGGATCATTTCGAGATCGCAATGTTTCTTCTATAGATTTGCAAGAATCTATACGCGAACACCATTTAAAAATCCGAACAATGAAAAGCGATGGTCAAATTTATATTCAATCGCCAGACATATCTCAAAACGGTTCTTTTACTCTTGCACTTAAAAAACCAGATTCTCTTTTAATTACTATTCGTGGGCCATTCGGTATAAAGATAGGTTCAGTATTAGTAACACGCCTCGAATTCCTTTTCTATAATAGCTTAGAAAACAAATTGATCAGCGGCTCAACAAACGTAGAAAACTTAGAAAAAATACTCAGAATAAGGTTGAATTTTGACGATCTTTTAAATCTTTTCGGCGGCGGATCATTTCTAAGAGACGACTTTCACACTGCAGGTGATATACAAATTGAAAAAAACAGTTATGTGTTAAGCTACAACACAAATAATTCCATTCGTCGTTATTGGTTTGACCCGGATTTAATGTTAATCCAAAAAATACAAATTCTCGATAATAAAGGGAAGCTCATTGTAGAACAAGAGTTTATCAATTACGAAGAAATCGATGGAGTTATGATTCCGCATCTGATTCGAATTATTCAACCCGATCAACGACGTATGCTCTCGGTATCATATTCTTATGTGCGTGTTAATATAAAGAATAATCAATTTACATTTACAGTTCCACAAAACGCCGAACGAATTCGTTGGTAATGTTAAATATGTTACGTTTCTTACTAATCTCATTAACATTTTTCATTATCATTCCTGCAAATGCGCAAAGAACCGAGCAGGATATAAAACAAAAAGAGAAAGAACTTCAGAAGCTTAGAAGCGATATAGAAATTTTCGAAAAGAAACTGGAAGAAAGCGAAAGCAAAGAAAAATCGACTTTAGTGCGATTAGACAATCTTGAACATCAATCGGCGCTTATCAAAAAATTAATACAAAAGCTACATGAAGAAGAACTTAGCATTAGCGCTGAAATCGACACTGCAAAAAAAGGAATTAATAGCTTAGAAAATAGTCTGCAATTTCTTAAATCGCATTATGCAAATTATGTCCGCTCAGTTTATAAGAATGGGCGCATATACGATTTCGAGCTTCTATTTTCATCAAAATCAATTAATCAACTATTAATCAGAATTCAATATTTAAAGAATTTTTCCAAGCAGCGCGCTAAAGACTTACAAGATATTGCAAAAAGCAAGTATATTTTGGAGCAAAAAAACGAAATATTACAAATAAAGCTTCAAGAAGAACGTCAATTGTTGGCAGAAAAGAAAAAAGAAGAGGTCAAATTAAAAAAGAAATATTCAGAAAGACAGACTGTTTTAAAGAAGATTCGAAAAGATAAGAAAACATACAAACAAGAATTAGCTCGAAAAACAGAAGCATATAAAAAGATAGAAAATTTAATAGCTGATTTAGTAGAAAAAGAACGGATTAGGAAAGAACGAGAAGATGCAGAACGACGCGAGCGCGAACTTGCAGAAGCAAGGGACAAAGAACGTCTAAAGACTACAATTCCGTATATGCCGATCCCTGATGCTTCTACCGCCGCACATACATTTGAAAGGCGAAAAGGAAAACTCCGCTGGCCTGTAACTAACGGGACTATTCATTCGCGATTTGGTAATCAGATTCATCCGGTCTTAAAAACTGTTACACAGAACACTGGAATTGATATCGCAACGCCAAACGGTTCTGATGTTTTCGCGGTTGCTGATGGCGAAGTTTCGGTGTTATCGTTTATTCCCGGTTTTGGAAATATTTTAATACTAAATCATTATCATGGTTACCGGACTGTATATGCACATCTTTCCGATGTCTATATTAAAGAAGGGAATAAAGTTAAAGAGGGGGCTATAATAGGAAAGAGTGGAGATACAATTAGCGGACCAATTCTTCATTTTGAAATTTGGAAAGAACGTGAAAAACAAAATCCAGAATTGTGGTTAGTAAGAGCACAATAGTTTTTATCCCGCAATTTCTCAATTATTCTAAGTGCTACAAATAACAACTCAAAGATGATTTTACTGATTAATTTTGATAAAAAAATTTTCTTCTTTGGTTGACACAAAAATTAAAAACCCGATAAAGTGGATTAAAACATTGATTTGGGAGCATGTTTTGCGTACATTTGATACGTAAAAAGTTCGGGGTGTGGCTCAGCCCGGTTAGAGCGCCTGCCTTGGGCGCAGGAGGCCGGAGGTTCGAATCCTCTCACCCCGACTATTAACCCGAACAAAGCTAATTTATTTAGATCAAACCCTATTTTTTCTAACAAATTTGTTTATTGACAATTTCTAATATTTTATATAACATGAATTGCCTAATTG
>JBBIII010000064.1:0-13708 GCA_037446575.1 Ignavibacteriales bacterium | reverse complement strand
AGTAATCGTAAAAATATTTTCATCGGTTTCATGATGTTTTTAACTTACAAGAAATTCGCTCTTTAAGCAATTTGTTTATTATTCTTTTCTTTAGATTTAAAATATTCACAAATTTTATTCGCTACATTCTTGCCTACTACAGACGCTATTTGTTCCTCCGTTGCATTTTGTACTCCATGTATTGAACCGAATTTACTTATCAAGTTTTTTGCTCTTTTTTTCCCAATACCTTTAATATTTTCTAATTCTGTATTGATGATTCGTTTTGAACGTAATTTCCGATGGTATTCAATTGCAAATCTATGTGTTTCGTCTCTTATTTGTTGCAATAATCTTAAACTAGATGAAGATCGAGGAAGTATTATCGGTTCGTTTAAATCCGGCAAAAATATTTCTTCTAACCTTTTAGCCAATCCGATTACAGGTATTTCTTGTAAATCCAATTTTTTTATAATTTCGATTGCGCTTGATATTTGACCTTTGCCCCCATCCACCATAATTAAATCAGGTAGTTCTTTATTATCGTTTTTTGAGTATCGTCGTTCTATTACTTCTTTCATACTGGCATAATCATTAGGATAATTTACGTTTCGAATCATATATTTTCTGTATTCGCTTTTTTTAGGCAACCCATTAATAAAAACAACTAGTGATGCTACTATATCGGCGCCATGAATATTTGAGATATCAAAACACTCTATTCTTCGCGGTGTTTTTGTTAAACGTAAATCTCTTTGTATGGCTTTTAGAACATGCGGGACTAGTTCGCCTCTTTTTAACCTCAATAACTCTAATTCATCAAGCCAATATTGAGCATTTGTTTTTACTAAATTATATAGTTTAGTAGTTACAGAATTATTAGGCAGTTCAATTTCTATTTCACTCCCTGTTTTATTGCTTAGCCATTCTTTAACGACATCTAGATTATCAGGATTCTCCGATAGCAATATTCGCTGTGGAATGTCCTCCTGCTCTATATAATAGCGCTCTAATACTGTTTCCAATAATTCACTCGAACTAGTTTCATAAACATTAGTTAGATATGTATGTTGACTGTTGATTACTTTGCCTTCGCGTATTTTGAATATAACAGCGCAAGCATCGTTATTTTTTGTTGTTATCGAAATAACATCCCTGTCAACTTCACTAATATCGACCACTCTTTGTTTCTCAGAATAAACTTTAAGTGCATTAATTTTTTCTCTAATTATTGCCGCTTCTTCATAACGCATTGACTCGGCAAGTTTATTCATTTCATTGTTTATTGTACTTATTACTTCCTTAATTTTACCTTTAAGCGCTTTTACAGCGTTGTCTATTCTTATATTATAATCTATCCTATTTACTAATCCCTCACATGGTCCTTCGCATTTTTTTATATGATAATCTAAACACACTTTATATTTTTTCTTATTAATATGTTCTTCAGTCATTTCATAATTACAACTTCTGATATAGAAAATATCACAAAATGTTTTTAATGCATTCCTCATCGATTTTACGTCGGTGTAAGGACCAAAATAGCGCGCTTTAAGATTTTTACGACGCGTTACTATTGCACGTGGATATTGTTCGGTTGTAATGGCAATCCATGGATAGCTTTTGTCATCTTTAAGGAGAATATTATATTTTGGTTTGAATTGTTTTATGAGATTTGCTTCGAGAATAAGAGCTTCTACCTCATTATCCGTTACAGTTATTTCAACATCGGCAATATTTGAAATCATTGCGCTTATTCGGGTGTCATTTGATTTAGATTTCTGAAAATATTGTTTTACACGATTTCTAAGATTAGCCGCTTTTCCGATGTATATCACTTTTGCGTCAGAATTAATAAATCTATAAACACCTGGTTTTGTTGGGAGCGCTTGCAACTTTTCGTCTAAAGGTAAATCTCTTACCTGAAATAATAAGTTATTATTTTCGTTGTTCATGAAAATAATTTATGAATTTTTATTGTTGAAAATAAATTCCCTAATATTGCTAATGCCACTCCTAACAATACAAATAAAGACCCTATAAACATATTGATTGAAAATATTTCATTTATAATTATAATTGCAATTAGTATAGCAATTAAAGGAGTTATAAATGCCGAAAGTGAGAGAATAACCACCTCAACGTATTTAACTAACCAAAAATAAATTAAAAATGCTAATACTGACGAAAATAGAGCAAGATAGGCAATTGAAATAATCGAAGGTAGAGTAAAACGAACAATTGAAATGTTTTCAAACAAAAAGCTGATGCCTGCAAAAAATATTGAACTTATAATCATCGGAAATAAATTAAGTGCGATAATGCTATAATCTTTACCGTACTTCCTAAGCGCAACTAAACCAAAAGCTTGAAATATTGCACTTAATATTATTCCGTGCATTCCCAATAAGCTATTAAAACTTAAATTGTTCAGTCCATCATTAAAGATTATAACTATTCCACAAAATCCGACTACTATCCCTATTAGATGAAAATATTTAATTTTTTCATTTGGCAATAAATAATGAGAAATTATTGCTACCCATATTGGAAAAGTCGCGAATAATATTGATGCAAGTCCTGAATTAATTTGTGTTTGTGCCCAGTAGACTAGAATGAAGGGGAGGATAAAAGAAGTTACGCTTAAAATTATTATTAAACGCCAGAATTTTCTGTCTGTAGACATATTTTTATGAAATGAAAAATAAATAACTCCAAAAAGTAGACTTGCTGTCAGAAATCTTAACGCAAGGGAGAGAAAGATTGGAACTGATTCTAAGCTAATTTTAACCGCCGCCCATGAACTTCCCCAGAGCATACATATCACAAAAAAACCTAATATTAATTTTGACCGGCTTGGGTAAATCATCGCTATTTCTCAGATGAACTATTATAACCAAACCGTTTTAACAACATTTCATTATCGCGCCATCTTTCTTTCACTTTAACATGTAATTCCAAGTAAATATCGCATCCAAGGAACTCTTCAATCTGTTGGCGAGCTTTAATGCCTACTCTTTTTAACGCCTCTCCGTTTTTACCTATAATAATTCCTTTTTGTGATTCGCGTTCCACAACAATATTCGCCCGTATAAATATTTTTCTTTTTTCTCTTTCTTTAAACTCTGTAATTTCAACTGCTGTTGAATATGGTATTTCTTCATGAAATGAAATAAATATATTTTCACGTATAAACTCGGCAACAAAGAATTTTTCTGGTTGTTCGCTTATTATGTCATTCGGATATAATGCTTGTTGATATGGCAAATATTTATCTATTGTATCTATTAATTTATCAATGTTAATATTCTTTTTAGCTGATATCGGAATTATTTCTTTAAAATATTTTTCATGCTGAAGCCGTTTAATATGATGCTCTAATTGTTTATTATTTAGCAAATCAATTTTATTGATAACTAAGATATTATTTTTATTATTATTTAAAATAATCTGCTCAAGAACATGCTCCGATATTGAATATTTATCTGCGCTAATTATTGCCAACACTATATCAGCGTTCAATATCGCTTTCTTTGCAGCAGCAATCATTTCTTTTTGAAGAAGATATTTTGGTATTATTAAACCGGGCGTATCTAAAAATATTATCTGAAGATTATTTTTGTTTAATATTCCTAAAACGCGTTGCCGGGTAGTTTGCGGTTTTTTTGTTACTATTGATATTTTTTGATCTAATACAACATTGATTAGCGTCGATTTACCAACGTTTGGTTCACCTATAATTGCCGCATAACCGCATTTAAAATTATTATTTTCTTCCATATAAGACGAAAAGCGTTCATCCATTAGTAGGTGGAACGCTTTTTAAATTTATTAGTATTGCATTTATAAAATTATTAATTAAGCTCCATGACAATTTTTATATTTTTTCCCACTTCCACAGGGACAAGGTTCATTCCTGCCAATTTTGGGACCTACTCTTATTTGTTGAACCCGATGTGTAGATTGCTGATGTTGTTGCTGTTGAAATGCACTTGATGATGATACCGGTTCTTTGTTTGTAATAAACCCAGCGCCTTGTGCAGAATCATGAGTTAATACAATATCTTCTTTGCGTATAGGTCGTCGTGTTCGTTGCGCGGGCAATTGTTCTTGGCGTTCAGGATATAGCTTAAATACCAAGTTTAGAACATCATCGGAAATCATATCCATTAGCTCTATAAACATTTTAAATGATTCTGTTTTGTATTCAACTAATGGGTCTTTTTGTCCATAACCACGTAAATGGATTCCTTCTTTTAAATCATCCATTTCTCTCAGATGTTCTCGCCATTTTATATCAATTACCTGGAGCATCGCCATTTTTTCGAGGGCTACCATCAACTCTTTACCTATGAGCTCTTCTTTTCTTTTATAAAAATTTTCTGCATTTATTATTATTTCATCTGCAATGCCTTTTTCACCAAGAGTTTGAAATTTTTCTGGATTGATTTCAAAATCGATTAAAAATTTTGCTCTAACTTCGTTAGTAAGCCCATCTATATCAGCATCTGAATAATATTTTGCTACTATTTTATCAATCGAACTTCGCAACATGTCGAAAATATCGTCTCTAAGATGTTCCCCGAATAAAGCATGGCGTCTTTTTCCATAAATTACTTCTCGTTGTTGATTCATCACGTTATCATATTCTAATAGTCTTTTTCTGATTCCGTAATTGTTCACTTCAACTTTTTTTTGCGCTCTTTCCACAGAACGTGTTATCATCGAATGCTGTATTACTTCGCCTTCTTCCAAACCCATGCGCTCCATAATTTTTGCTATGCGCTCACTTCCAAACAACCGCATCAAATCGTCTTCTAAAGACAAATAGAATCGAGACGAACCAGGATCGCCTTGTCTTCCAGCTCTTCCTCTTAATTGCCTATCGATACGTCTGGCTTCGTGTCGTTCTGTGCCAATAATATGCAAGCCGCTATTGTCTCTTACACCAGGACCAAGTTTAATATCGGTTCCTCTGCCTGCCATGTTTGTAGAAATAGTTACAGATCCTGGTAAACCAGCATGCGCAACTACCTCTGCTTCTCTTTGATGTTGCTTCGCATTTAAAACATTATGAGGGATTCCTTTTCTCTTTAACATTCTGCTAATTGTTTCAGAGACATCAACGCTTGTTGTGCCAACTAGTACTGGCCGTTGAATTGCTCTCATTGCTTCAATTTCAGCAATTACCGCATTATATTTTTCACGTACTGTTTTATATACCTGGTCGTCATTATCCAAACGAATCATAGGTTTATTTGTGGGAATAACGACAACATCCAATTTATAAATATCAAAGAATTCAGCCGCTTCAGTTTCCGCAGTTCCCGTCATTCCTGCAAGTTTCTTGTACATTCTGAAATAATTTTGCAAAGTTACTGTTGCCAGAGTTTGCGTATCCCTTTCAACTTTTACCCCTTCTTTTGCTTCTATTGCTTGATGTAATCCTTCAGAATAACGTCTCCCTGTCAGAAGTCTTCCTGTAAATTCATCAACAATCATTATTTTTCCATCTTCTGAAACTACATATTCAACATCTTTTTCGTATAAAGTATATGCTTTTAACAATTGATGGATTGTATGGATACGGTCGCTTCGTTCTGCAAATAAAGCGTTAATTTTGTCTTTTCTTTTTTGCTTCTCCTCAAATGCTAACGCATCATCTCCTTCAATCAAGCTAAACTCCGTGCCGATATCTGGAATTATAAACAAGTCTTTGTCATTTCCCGGAAATACTTGAGCAAGAAATTCTCTCCCTTTTTCCGTTAAATCTATAGCGTGCGACTTTTCATCGATTCTAAAAAATAGTTCATCATCAATTTCATGCATACGCGCGCTTTGATCCTGCATATATTCACGTTCTGTTTTCTGCATAAGCATTTTGTTTGATGGCTCAGAAAATATTTTTAACAGCTTTTTATTTTTGGGTAATCCGCGTTGTGCACGCAATAATTGCACGCCAGCTTCTGATAATTTATCTTGTTCTAAAAGTTGTTCGGCTTCAGAAACGATCTTCGCTACATAATTTTGCTGCGCTTTTACTAACCGATCTATGTACGGTTTCATTTCGTTGAATTTGTGATCCTCAACTTCCACTGGACCGCTAATTATTAACGGCGTTCTGGCTTCATCAATTAATACTGAATCAACTTCATCTACAATAGCATAGTTATAAGGTCGCTGCACCATCTCTTCAACACTTAGAACCATATTATCTCTTAGATAATCAAATCCAAATTCATTGTTAGTTCCGTAAGTAATATCTGTCGAATATTGAATTCGTCTTTGATGCGAATCCATATTCTGCAATATACATCCTACCTTTAATCCTAAAAACTCAAATACGCGTCCCATCCATTGACTATCGCGAAGCGCGAGATAATCGTTCACCGTTACAATATGAACACCGCGGCCCGAAAGAGCGTTCAAATATGTCGGCAATGTTGCTACAAGCGTTTTACCCTCGCCTGTCGCCATCTCGGCTATTTTCCCTTGATGTAAAACTATACCCCCCATTAATTGAACATCGAAAGGCACCATATCCCATACAATCTTGTTACCTGCTACTTCCCAAGATTGGCCTATTAATCTTCGGCAAGTTTCTTTTACAACGGCAAATGCCTCGGGAAGTATATCACTTAAAGCTTCTTCAATTTGTTTATCTAGATTCTTATTTAATTCATCTATGTTTGCATAAATACTTTCGCGCTCTTCATATGAATTAGAATTTTGCAAACCCTCTTTTGCGTTTTTTAATTCATTTTCAACATCCTTAATATACTCTGATATCCTTTGTTGAAATTCTTTTGTTTTTGCCTTGAGTTCATCATCGTTTAATTCTTGAAATCTTTCTGCAAATTGATTTATTTCGGCAACAATTGGATATAAATTCTTTATATCGCTTTCCTGCTTAGACCCAAATAGACTTTTGATAAATTGTAGCACTCTTAACTTTCAATTGTGATTAATTTTGATAAAAAGATACCCATTTTTCGATGAGATTGCAAGGTTACGTTTCTTCCGATTCTTGCATTTTTAATGTTTTAAGAAGAAATTCAATTGATTAAAATATTTATGAATCGATTGTTCAAATGAGATATTATATTATTCTTACAATATTTTTATTTTTAAGTTGTCGTCCTATCCAAATAACTAAGAATAGCACTTCGACAATGCCCTGCCTTGCACCTAATCCAGTTGAACGACTTCATAAAAATATAAATAATATTATTAATGATTCCTTATTTGTTCCGTCTCAGGTAAGTATTAAAGTTGTATCATTGGAAAATGATGAGGTCCTATTTGAACATAAAAGTAAAATATTAATGCATCCAGCATCAAATGTAAAATTATTTACTGCGGCTTCAGCGTTATATTTTTTAGATACTAATTATTTGTTCAATACATCAGTTTATATCGATAGTAATGATTTAGGTAAAAATATTATAGGTAATATTTATCTGAAAGGTTTTGGGAATCCTGATTTTTGTACAAGTGACATGGATTCAATAGTACAAGTCATTAGTCAAATGGGTATAACTAATATAACAGGTAACATAGTAATCGATGATTCTTATTTTGACGATGTTTTTTGGGGACCCGGTTGGATGTGGGACGATGAAACTGAACCCGACGCCCCTTATATTAACGCTCTTTCAATTAATAAGAATTGCATAAGTATTACTGCTATTTCAGATTCTAATTCACTTATTTATCTACTTGAACCCGTAACTAATTATGTCCAAATAATTAATAATGCAAAGGTACGACAATATGGCATTCAATATCCTTTTAAAATAAATTGTATATTTTTAAACAATCTAAATACAATTATACTAAACGGAAATATGCCAATTTATAGTCAATCCTCACAAAAATTTTCATTAAAAAATCCAGAAATATACGCAGGTTATTTATTTAAAGAATCTTTAAAGCGTGCAGGAATTTTTGTGGCTGGCGAAATAGCAAAGGGGCAGGTATTTTCCAATTCAAAAGTAATAGTTCAACATTATCAATCAATTGAAACTGTAATTAATAATCTAAAAAAAAATAGCGATAATTTATCAGCGGAAAATATTATTAAAATATTAGGCGTAAAAAGAAATGGAATTCCAGGGTCTACTAAAAATGGCATCTCTGCTTTAAAAGAATTTATTTCTAACATAGGCATTGATACTACAAAGTTATCTATAGTTGATGGATCCGGAATTTCTCGATATAACCTGATAAATACCGAACAGATTGTTCAATTGCTCACAGCAGTCTACAGAATGCCTCGCATTTTTCCTGTCTTTTACAATTCGTTGCCAATAGCTGGCGTCGATGGCACATTAGCTTTCCGACTGAATGAGTATCCTGTTTTAAATAATCTTCGTGCAAAAACGGGAACTCTAAGAGGTGTCAGTTGTCTCTCCGGGTATGTTCAAACTCGAGATGGAGAGATGTTAGCATTTTCAATAATGATGCAAAACTTTATAAATTCAGCTACAAACTACAGAAATATGCAGGATAAATTATGCGTTTTATTGGCATATTTCAGCCGAAGAATTTAAACATGAAAATTATTCACAATAATCGAGCGCTAAAATGATACATTCAAATAGAACAACATTCGGGATATATGAATTTTTTAGGATAATAATACCCGGTTTTTATTTTACATCTTTGCTTTTCCTTCTTATGCATCTTTTTTTAAACAGATTTTTGACTTTTGAATTTACATCTATTCAATTGTTACTTTTGTTTTTTTTATTTTTAATGACTTCTAGTTTTACAATGTATGCCAAAGAAACGACTAAGCGCAGGAAAGCATTTATTGAAAATCTACCAAGTTCATATATACAGCAATTAGCTAGGAAAATGCCCACTTATCCTCCTTTAGAAGAGGTCGAAGCACGCCAAATATATTTTTACATACTTAACAACTATATCCCTGCAGTTTTCCATGAAAAAATATTTTACTTCGGCTCAATATATCATATTATGATTCAAACACGCCGTACTTCTTTTTGGTTTGCATTGATTTCAATTTTATGCATAGTTATTCAATTAGCTTCAGGTTGCTTGCTTATTGAAATGCAAGGACTAATAATGTTCTCTATTTTTGTTTGGTTTATTTACCTACTAAATGTCAGATACAACAAAGCAGATAGGAAAATGCAGGAGAATTATCGCGATCAAATCTTTTGGCTTCAGTTAAATCAATCCATACTCAATGAAGTATTAAATAAATATTATGCCTCAAAAATGGAAAAACTAAATGGATAATAAATGGTGCCAAATTACGATAACGATTGATATAAAATATCAGGATCTAATTATTGGTCAATTAAGCAATATAGGTTTTAACGGTTTTTTACAAGATGATGATACTCTATCCTGTTTTATTCCATTCAGAATATTCAACCCAACTCTTATAAATAAATTTAATAACATACTTTTCAATTTTAATAAAGAATTTCCAAAAGCTGTCATTTCGTGGAAGAAAATAAATTTAACAAATCGAAATTGGAATGAGGAATGGGAAAAAAATATCGGTATAGTAAAAGCAACATCTACATTAATCATTAAGCCATCTTGGAAAATACTGCCCATAAAATACAGCAATAAAATTGTTATCAATATTGATCCAAAAATGTCGTTTGGAACTGGACACCACGAAACTACGAGACTTACGCTCTCTCTGATAGAAAAATTTATCAAACCCGAAGCAAGTGTCCTCGATTTCGGTTGCGGTACAGCGATACTTGGAATTGCCTGCATTAAATATGGTGCATCGTCTGTTGTAGCAGTAGATAATGACGAATGGGCTTTTAATAATGCTACTGAAAATATAAAACTAAATCATGTTCACAATAAAGTGAGAATCATTTTAGGAGGTATCAGTAGTATACCCAAACGACGATATGATCTTATAGTTGCAAATATCGATTACAAGACAATAATCAAGTATTGTCACTCTCTTGCAAGCTATTTAAGTAAGAATGGTGTAATGATTTTTTCTGGTGTGTTGGTAAATGATGCCAAATCGCTTAATAAATTATTCAGAACTAACTCACTAAAGGTCTTAGAAAAAGTTAAAGAAAATGGATGGTTGGCGTTAGTACTTAGCAGGTTATAAAATGCGTTGTGCTGTTATTGATATTGGAACGAATACTATACTAATGCTTATTGCCGATATTCATTCGGATGGCTCAATATCAGTTATTACGGATGAGCATTTCATTGCGCGACTTGGCAAAGGTGTTGATGAGCATGGCAATATAAGTCAAGAAACTTTTGCAAGAACTCTTAAAATATTATCTCAATTAAAAATAATCGCTAATTCTTATAACGTAGAAAAGCTCAAAGCGTTTGGAACAAGCGCTCTTAGAACTGCAAAAAATAGTACTGAATTTATTCAATTTATTAAAAACAGACTTTCAATTGATATTCAAATAATATCTGCTAAAGAAGAAGCAGAGCTATCGTATATGGGAGCTATTTCCGATTTTATTGACGAATCAGAAAATAATAAATTTGCTGTTTTAGATATTGGCGGCGGCAGTACAGAATTAGTAAAAGGCAACGAAACAAAAATCATAGAATACGCAAGTATTGATATTGGTAGCGTGAGACTCACTGAAAGAATCTTTAAAAAAAGTCCGCCTGATATGGAAGCAATTAATGAAACGACCATATTAGTACAAAAGCATATTGAACCGCTAAATTCTCTTTCGAGAGATATTAAACTAATTGGCGTGGCAGGAACATTAACTACATTGGCGGCAATAGATTTAAACCTAATCGAATTCGACAAGACTAAAGTTAATCATCATCTTCTTACTTTAAATAAAATAATTGAAATTTATGATCAACTGAAATTATGTACAATAGAACAAATATTGAATTATCCCTCGATACATCCATTACGAGCAGATATTATTCTTGCTGGAATAATAATTCTCAAAGAAATTATGAAGAAAGTCGAAAAGAGAGAAATTATTGTGAGCGATAGAGGTTTACGTTATGGTTTATTATTAGAATATTTTAAAAATCTGCAAACCAACTAAGCTTTTTTTTTACCACAAACCTAATCCCGCGCTTAAATAATATTCCATTTTTTTATTCTGATTCAACGTTGGAAAATATTTATCATTGATGGTTTTCATTTTAATTCGTGCATTGATAAATATATCACGTAAAGGTTGATACTGCGCAAAAAAACCTACCGATCGCTCTTCTCTCTGCAGATCGAATAAAAACGGCAATTTACCGCCATCTACCGAATATTGATCACTAAGGCTTGCGTTACCTCCTTTTCTAAAAGCTTCATAATTAAAACCAAGTTTTAATTGTCTTATAGGCGTATAAAGTAGCTCCCAATAAATGTCATCGGCATTTTGACCAATCCATGAACCAAGATCATAGCCATTATTTGTGAACGTTGTAGCAGGATATTTGTGATTATACACGCTATGGTTGGCGCGTGTGTATTCGACATAGAACTCTATATTTTCTATTGGCATATCGTATATTCTAATACCAGACGAAAATGCAACCTGCCTGCGTGATTTATTTGGATCGAATAATTCATCTGTATTTAATTCATCAATAAATAATGAAAATGTAAAATTAATATTCTTAATAACATTCAAGTCTAAAGTACCAAATAACTGAGTATTATCATTATCTCTATTGTAATGTTCCGCCGCTTTGAAGAACATTATTGGTATTAAGTATATAAGCAAAGGTCCACGATCTGAGTAAATTACCGATTCTCCTATTGATAAATCAACTCCCTTAAAAAGAGAAAATTCTAATAGATGTGCGGCAATATATTTTGAATGGTCAATTCTACGAAACGTTGAATAGAATTGGTTTGGATATGTAACAAAATACGAACTTGATGAATCAATAATATTAGAATTTAATTCTCCATGGAAATAAATAAAATCTATATTTTCAGATAATGGGACTCTCATTTTGATTTGTGGATATGACGGCGCTTTTTCAGATATTATTACACTCCCCAATTTACCATATCCCCAAAAATTTGATGATTTTTCCAACGAAAAATCAAAGGAACCAATTCTCCATGATAGTTGAGCATCAATTGTGTTATACTCAACTGCTTTATGACTTTGTTTTGTTTTAAATGTAATCCCCTGTTCAGGCGTATTAAGCTTATCATAATTTATATTATCGCCCTTTTCATGGTTATCAATCCATTTGAAATAAAAACCTATATCATTAAACAAATATCCATACGTTGTTGCACCCTGTGATCGTAATGTTCGCGATTTTCCCGCTTCTGAGGTATAGGCATATTTATAATTAATATCAAAGTTAGCCTGTCCTTCGGTTAGTTCGTATGAATACAAGTGCCATCTTAATTCAGTGGGTTGCGGATCATTTGCGAGAATAAGCAGTTCATATTTAAATTCAGTTACAAAAAATTCATAAGCTTCTCTCTCAACGCGCGTTAGTTCGTCTGTACGTGTTTCAAGTTGTTTCAACATTTTCGCAATCGTTAATCGCGCTAACGGTTTTGCGGCATCTTTGTAATCTGCAATTAATTGACGCGCTTCCATCCTTTTCAAAAAGGAATATACGTCATGAGATTGCGCAAGATAAATTACTTGTGAACTCAACTCAGCTTTAAAAGATATAACTATCAAAATTATGATGATAATGTGCTTCTTCATATCTATTCCTTATTATTTTATACTTTTCCAATAATCACGCCACGACTTAATTTCTTCTAATTTAGGATATACAGATGGAGCTTTACCTGTCAACAAATATTTTATATCGCAAAATATATGAAATAAAACAGCCGAAAATAAATGTTTATCTAATCTCCGTGTGGAAACATAAGCTTTTGCTTTACAATTTACAAAACATTTTCCAATACGAGAAGCTCTTCTACTTAAATCCAAATCTTCAACAATACCAAAATCTTCACGGAATCCTCTTAAAGATAAAAATTTTTCCTTTCGATATGCAACGCATACACCGGGAAATAATGACAGTCCTAATGTATTAAGCAGCCAAGCTAATCTGTATGTCTTAAAATAAACAAATCGTTGTAAAATATTTCCATCATTAGGATGTGCAATTCCAGACATAGCTATTATAGTCTCATCTTTAAATGAAAGATTTGTATGGAATAAAAAATCTTGGGCTAAGATAGCATCGGCATCCACAAAAATTAGAATGTTGCCATTTGCATTTTGTGCTCCAAGATTTCTGCCATATGCAATGCCACGTCGTTCATCAACTAAAATTTTATCAGCTAAAGACTCGGCTATTTTAATAGTTCCGTCGTTGCTTTTAGCATCGGACACAATTATTTCATATTTAGATCGCTCATACTTCTGATTAAGAATAGATCGAATACATCTTTCTAAATACTTTTCTTCGTTATATGTTGGAATAATTATTGAAAAATCCAATTTAAATCCTATCTAATTTTAGCTAACTTTTGAATCACTTCTTTGACCTCGCCATTATATTTTGCAATAATTTTATAGAAATATATTCCGTTGGCAACTTCATCGCCATCGCGGTCCCTTCCATTCCAAAATACCTGATAATAGGGGGTTCCTTGAAATGGCACTTTTATTTCTTGAATAAGTCTGCCTGTAATAGTATATATCTTAATTGTAATATCATCGACATAGTTAGTTAAAATAAACGTAAAGTGAGTTTCAGATTTGAATGGATTAGGATAATTAAAAACATTCTT
>JBBIII010000063.1:0-13719 GCA_037446575.1 Ignavibacteriales bacterium | reverse complement strand
TTAAAAGAATTTTTATTTTTAATTTGCTTTTTTGGAAACACATTATTAGTTTTGAAACGGTTCAATTGTGTTTTGATCTTTAAAAAAGTTTATTGGATTTGAAGATTAAAAATTAGAAAATAGTATTAGAAAAGCTGGAATTAGGAAACATTGATTTTTAATAATAGTAACATCCGCATTATATAATTAAGAGGAAAATCAAGTGATCGAAAAAAAATTATTTGGCAAACTACCTGATGGCAAAGAAGTCCATCAATATACTTTAACCAATTCTTCTGGTAGCAAAGTTGTTGTAATTAACTATGGCGCCATCATAACATCAATCGTTGTACCTGATAAGAATGGAAAATTTGAGGATGTAGCGCTTGGGTACGACACGTTAGAAGAATATTTAAACGATAAAACGTTTTTAGGAACTGTTGTTGGAAGATATGGCAATCGTATTGGTAAAGGAAAATTCCAATTGGAAGGAAAGACATATACGCTTGCTATTAATAATGGCGAGAATCATCTTCACGGTGGAATCGTTGGATTTAATAAAAAATATTGGGAAGCAGAACCTATAGATGCAAAAGAACCGGCAGTGAAATTAACTTTAGTTAGTCCAGACGGTGAAGAAGGTTATCCCGGTACGGTTACCTTGATTGTTACTTACACTTTGACAGATAAAAATGAACTTCGTGTAGATTATCAAGGAACTACCGACAAAACTACTGTTCTAAATCCGACACAGCATTCTTATTTTAATTTATCCGGCATTTTATCTTCATCAATTCTTAATCATCAATTGAGCATCGAATCGGATTATGTAACTGTTGTAGATAAGGGACAAATACCGACTGGTGAAATTGCTACTGTAGTGAACACACCAGTAGATTTCAGAACAATGAAACGAATTGGGAATAACATAGATGATCAATTTGAACAGATTCTAATCGGGGGCGGCTATGATAATAATTGGGTTCTCAGGAATTATAATAAGCAGGTTCGAAAAGTTGCAGAAGTGTACGAGCCCAACAGCGGGAGAGTAATGGTTGTTTATTCTGATCAACCGGGAATTCAATTCTATTCTGGTAACTCGTTGAAAGAGGTAAAAGGTAAAGGTGGTGTTACTTACAATCGCAGAACTGGTTTTTGCCTCGAAGCGCAAGGATATCCGGATTCGCCTAACAAACCAGAGTTTCCTTCGGTGGTTTTAAGACCGGGCGAAGTTTATAAACAAACTACTATTTATCAATTTCTAACAAAAAAGTAGAAATAATTTTATTCACACATTAAAAATTAAAGGATGTAAAAAAAATGTATACACTCGGAGTTGATGTTGGCAGTTCATCAGTAAAAGTTTCAATACTTAATGTAGAATCAGGTAAGCTTGAAGCAAGCGCATTTTCTCCTAAAGCTGAGATGCCTATTACAGCACAAAAGCCAGGATGGGCGGAACAAGACCCAAATATGTGGTGGGAAAATTTTAAATTAGCAACAGCCGAAGCGCTTTCAACTTCGAAAATTAAAAGCGATCAAATAATCGGTATCGGTATTTCTTATCAAATGCATGGACTTGTTGTTGTGGATAAGAATCAGCAAGTGTTGCGTCCTTCAATTATTTGGTGCGATAGCAGAGCAGTAGAAATTGGACGCGATGCTTTTACAGCAATAGGAGCTGAGAAGTGCTTGGCATCTCTTATGAATTCACCAGGCAATTTTACTGCATCAAAACTTCGCTGGGTAAAAATGAACGAGCCGAAAATTTTTGAGAAGATTGATAAGTTTATGTTGCCGGGTGATTACATTGCAATGCGTTTAACCGGAGATGCGGTAACAACTGAATCAGGTTTATCTGAAGGGATACTATGGGATTTCAAATCTAATTCACCTGCTGATTTTTTATTAGAGCATTATGGAATCAGCAAAAATATGATTCCGGCGATTGTACCAACATTTGGAGAACAAGGACGACTTACTGAAAGTGCGGCGAAAGAATTAGGATTGGCTAAAGGAACGCCGGTTTCGTATCGCGCTGGCGATCAACCGAACAATGCGCTTTCTCTGAATGTTATGGAGCCAGGTGAAATTGCCGCAACTGCCGGCACATCTGGAGTTGTATATGGAGTAAGCGATGCGTTGAAATATGATCCACCATCGCGAGTAAATTCGTTTGCGCATGTCAATCATAAAAAGGATGCAAGACGAATTGGAGTATTGCTATGCATCAATGGGACGGGAATTTCGAACAGTTGGATGAGGAAAACAACAGGACAGCAAAATGTCGGTTATGCGGAACTTGATAAACTTGCTATGAATACTCCAATTGGAGCTGAAGGATTAATTTGCTTACCGTTTGGCAACGGAGCTGAAAGAATGTTAGAAAATCGCGATATTGGTTCTCAATTAGCAAATATTCAATTCAACATACATACGCCATCGCATCTTATGCGAGCGGTGCATGAAGGAATTGCATTCTCATTCAACTATGGAATTAACATTATGCATGAGATGGAAATGAGACCAAAAGTAATGCGCGCCGGACAAGCGAATTTGTTTCTCGGTCCTATTTTCCGTGAGACACTTGCAACAGTTGCTGGAGTTACAATCGAGTTATACAATACAGATGGTTCACAGGGCGCCGCGCGCGGTGCTGGATTGGGCGTAAAGCATTACAAGTCGCGTGAAGAAATGTTCAAAGGTCTTGAGCGATTAAAAGTAATTGAACCTAATAGCAATAAAGCATCTGTTTACGCTGAGTTGTTTGAAAAATGGGTCTCGACTTTGAACCGAATCATCCAAACAAAGAATTAAAAATAATAAATTTTATTTTCCAAAAATTCTTTAAAAAAATTTTATGGTAAATTATCACTTTTTTGAAATCAACAATTTTATCTAATTAAATAAAAAGGAATAAAAAAATGAGTAACTATTTTACAAAAGTTCAAAAGCCAATACCTTACGAAGGTAAAGATTCGAAGAATACATTGGCGTTTAAATATTACAATAAAGATCAAAAAGTTGGCGATAAAACAATGGCAGAGCATCTTCGTTTTTCGGTTGCTTTTTGGCATACGATGTTAGGAAACGGCGCCGATATGTTTGGCGGTCCGAGTTTTCAGAGGGAATGGAGAAAATCTTCAGACCCGATACAACGCGCTAAAGATACTTTAGACGCAAATTTTGAATTTCTACAAAAATCAGGCATTGATTACTGGTGCTTCCATGATCGTGACATTGCGCCCGAAGGTGAAACATTCACGCAATCGTGCAAGAATTTGGAAATTATGGTTGAATATGCAAAGAAGCTTCAAAAGGAGACGGGAATAAAATTACTTTGGGGCACTGCCAATTTGTTCAGCAACCCGATATATTCACAAGGCGCTGCGACAAGTCCGAACGCACACGTTATGGCGACTGCAATTGCACAGGTGAAAAATGCGTTAGACGCTACAAAAGAACTCGGCGGTGAAAATTATGTTTTCTGGGGCGGCAGAGAAGGTTACGAATCATTAATAAATACAGATTTGAAAAAAGAAGCTGAGAAGATGGCGAAGTTCTTACATATGGCGGTTGATTATAAGAATAAACTCGGTTTCAAATGCCAATTTCTAATTGAGCCAAAACCGTGCGAGCCAACAAAGCATCAATACGATTCGGATGCGGCGACTACATTAAACTTCCTAAGAGAATTCGGTTTGTTTGATGATTTTAAGCTGAATATAGAAGCAAACCATGGAACTTTAGCCGGCAGTACATTTGAACATGAACTTGCCGTTTCATCAGCCGCAGGAAAATTAGGAAGCGTTGATGCAAATAGAGGCGATTTATTGCTTGGATGGGATACTGATCAATTCCCCGTAGATATTTACAGCACAACTTTTGCGATGTTAGTAATTTTGAAACAAAACGGACTTGGCACTGGCGGATTGAATTTCGATGCAAAAGTACGCCGAAGCTCAAACGACCCGACTGATCTTTTCTATGCACATATAGGCGGAATGGATGCGTTTGCAAAAGGATTATTAGTTGCGCACCAAATGATTCAAGATAAGGTGTTAGATAAATTTATCGATGAAAGATACAGCAGTCATAATTCCGGTATTGGACAACAAATTATGTCCGGTAAGGTTACAATGGAAGATGTTGACAAGTGGGTTCGCAATGAAAAGAATCCGACGCTCGAGAGCGCGCGGCAAGAGATGTTAGAGAATATTATTAACTCCTATTTATTCTAAAAGCAGGAAACCGATTTAATAATAAGAGACAGAGCATAAGATATTTTTATGTGACTTGTTTCTAGAAAAAAAAGAATTCTGCGTGAATATGGAATCTAATAATCAGCCCTCTTTAAAAGACGTATATAAAGACGACTTTTATGTTGGCGCGGCTCTTAGCTTAAATCAGATTTCTGGAAATGATCCGGAGGGAATGTCTGTTGCAGCTAAACACTTCAACAGCATCACTCCGGAAAATATTCTTAAATGGGAAGAGGTTCATCCGGAACCGGATAAATATAATTTCGAAGCCGTTGACCGATTTGTGAAATTTGGCGAACAACACAATATGCACATAGTCGGACATACGCTTGTTTGGTTTTTCCAGACTCCGGATTGGGTGTTCTATGACTCAGCGGGGAATCTTTTAAGTCGCGATGCTTTGCTTGAACGAATGAAAGATCACATATTTACTGTTGTGGGTCGCTATAAAGGCAGAATCCATGGTTGGGATGTTGTGAACGAATCATTTACGGCGGATGGTCAATTTAGAAAGTGCAAGTGGTTAGATATTATTGGTGAAGATTATATACAGAAAGCTTTTGAATACGCCAGACAAGCCGATCCAAACGCCGAGCTTTATTATAATGAGTACGATTTTGAGTATAAGCCAAAATGCGAAGCGGTTATTCGGTTAGTTGAAAATCTAAAATCGAAAGGCGTTCGTATTGATGGAGTTGGTATTCAGGGACATTGGTTTTTGGATTATCCAAGCGTAGAAGAAATTGACGCTTACATTCAACCTTTATCGAAATTGGGTTTGAAGCTGATGGTAACCGAGATGGATATAAGCGTGCTACCGTTTTATCCGGTTGATGCTAAAGCAGTTGATATTTCTTCATTTGATGCCGAATGGCAGAAGAAGAATAATCCTTACATCGAATCTCTACCTGAATCTGTGCAACAGCAGTTAGCAAAACGTTACGCCGATTTATTTTCTTACTTCCACAAGAACAGAGAAAAATTCAGTCGGATAACACAATGGGCTGTTCATGATGGTCAATCTTGGCGAAGTTACTTACCGATTAGGGGCAGGATAGATTATCCTACGCTGTTTGACCGTGAGTTTAAACCAAAACCTGCTTTCGACGCTGTTATAAAAGTAATTCAGAAATAAAATTTTGTTATATAAATTGTAAATAAATTAATTTATCAAAAGAATATTATAAGGAACTTAATATCGTGAGTAAAAAGAATATAGAAATAGTGGCGGCGGGGCACACGTGTTTAGATTTAATTCCCGCTTTTACAATTGACGGGAAGGTAGATAAACTAACCGACGTTCTCGTCCCGGGTAAAATGATAAATATGGGAAAATGCGTTGTAGTAGGCGGAGGTCCTGTTACAAATGCGGGAGTTTCGATAAGACGGCTTGGCGTCAAGACAGAATTAATTGGCAAGGTAGGCGATGATGATTTTGGTAAACAGATTCTAAATTGGTACGAAGAGCACGAAGGACATTTTAAAGGAATTAAAATGGTTAAGGGCGAATCTACTTCGTACACAATTGCAATCTGCATTCCCGGTATTGATCGATTCTATCTTCATCATTGTGGAGCCAATGATACATTTGGTTACGATGATATGGATTTTGATTTAGTTAAGCATTCCAAATTAATGCTTTTTGGTTATCCGCCCTGGATGAGCAAGCTTTATGAAAATAAAGGACAGGAGTTAACCAAAATTCTTAAGAAGACAAAAGAATTGGATACAACAACCGCACTCGATCTTTCATTGCCAGATGTAAATAGTCGAGCAGGACAAGTTGATTGGAAAGTAATTCTTAACGATTGGGTGCCGCTTTCAGATATTATGGTGCCGAGCGCTGAAGAGATTTTCTATTTTCTACATAAAGAAAATTTCCTCGAAAAGAAAGCGAAGCTTGGTCCAAAAGAAACTGTGCTAGATCATATGACGGTTAAAGAGATTTCCGATTTAGGAAAGGAACTTATTCAGCTTGGCACAGCGATAGCGATGGTCAAATGCGGGCATAGAGGTTTATACATTCGTACAGCTGATAAAGACCGGCTTATGAAAATGGGAGCCGCAAAATGTTCCGATATTGATAATTGGGCAAACCGCGAACTTTGGTTCCCCGTGTATGAAGAGGAAAAATTTGTCGGAGCATTAGGTTCAGGCGATTCAGCGATTGCGGGATTTCTTTCTGCTTTTGTTTGGGGCAATTCGATAGAATCTTGCTTAAGGTATGCGAATGCCGCAGGAAGTATGAACGTAACAGTTCCGGACGGACTTTCATGGAACAAGGGTTTTGACGATTTAACAAAACGAATTAAAGCGGGATGGCAAACAAAAGATCTAAAAATTGACGAGCAAGGATGGAAAAAAGAACGTGAATTTTGGATAGGTCCAGATAACCGCGGGAAATGGGAATCATAATTAAAGAAAAATAATAGGAGATTATACCATGGCAAAGAAAAAAAATGCACAAAGAGATGCATTCATAAGCAAGTTAATAGCAAAGATGACTATTGCCGAAAAAGTTGGTCAGCTATTAACATTTACAAGGCGAGGCGCGCATATTACACCCAGTGGAATTGAACAAATTACAAGATTACATTGCGGTGGTCTGTGCCTCGAACCTTATGCAGTGGAAACCTGCAAAAACCTCTATTGGGGCAATTCACAACTCGATAAGAATTTTAAAAAGCCGGATGATTATTTTGCTATAGCGAATAATTATTTTGCTGGCAAATCTTTTGGCATCAGCATAAGACCGGATGACTATACAAAAGATTTGAATCAACTTCAGAAATTCGCAATGGGCAGACGAGTTCCGATACCTTTGCATATGACAATTGACTTTGAAGGCGACTTTAAGAACGATTACATGTCAGGTGGAATTCGTCAATTCCCATCGCCGATGGGCATGGCTGCAATTGGAGATCCAAAATTAACTTATAAGATTGGATTAACTATTGCTAAACAATTAAGCAATATCGGAGTTACACAAATGTACTCGCCGGTTTGCGATGTGAATATCAATCCCAAAAATCCTGAAATAGGAGTAAGGTCATTTAGCGATGATCCGGAGACCGCCGCAAAGCATGCGGTCGCTCTATTAAAGGGGTTCCAAGATGGTGGAATTGCGGCAACTGCAAAGCACTTTCCGGGAAGAGGCGATTCAATTACCGACGCGCACGATGTTTTAGAAGTTTTAAAAATGGATAAACAAAGGATGCAAGAAGTTGAATTAGTCCCATTTAAAGCCGCAATTGACGCGGGAGTAAAAGCTATTATGACTGGTCATTCGGTGTATCCAGCATACGATGATAAATATCCTACTACATTATCGGAAAGAATTATCAAAGGACTTTTAAGAGAAGAACTTGGGTTTGATGGAGTTATAGTAACCGATGCTATCGGTATGGCGGCAATTCTAAAACAATGGCCCTTGCCAAAAGCATGCGCTATGGCAATTAAGGTGGGATGCGACACAATATTATTAAAAGCTGACGACGAATCGCGTTCGCAATGTTTCTTTGGAATAAAAATGGCAGTCGAAAGCGGCGAAATTCCGATGGAACGTTTGGATGAAGCAGTAACACATTTATTAAGAATGAAATACGACCAAGGTTTATTTGAAACAGCCGGAAAGAAAGATCCGAAGAAAGCTCAAGATTTTGCATCGAGCAAAGCAGTTGTTGATTTTTCATGGGATATTGCTAAAAAAGCATTGATCGTAATGCGTGACGATAAAAAAATGCTTCCTCTAAATCCAAAAGAGAAAATGCTTGTGATCGAACAGCGTATTCCTTATGAATTCTGCGGAAAAGATCCTTACATGCATCAACACATGTTTGGCGTAGATATGACGGAACAGACGCATAATTTAATTTTAGCAGATACTGATTTTGCCGCAACAGAGGATGAATTTAATGAATGCTTAGAGCTTGCAAAACAGGTTGATACAGTCGTTATGACAAATTATTATGCGCGAATAGTAAAGACAGGAAACAATAGACTTCTCGTTAAAAAACTAAAAGAGATGGGTAAAAAAGTAGTTGTAGTTACGAATTATCCATATGTCGAAGGTACAACGAACGAGGCGGATGTTGTGGTCTGTAATTTCAGCGGAACGCCAGATTCTATAAAAGCGGCGGTGGGAGTTTTATTCGGTAAGATTAAACCTTCATCTAAAACAAAGCTTCCGATTAGACTTGGAGATCAAATCGAATCTCCCGCAAATAAACCGTTGAAAAAAAGTAAATCCCTTGAAATATCATATTGTTAGGATGGGACTTACTATATATACAATTAAATGATGGATAACTTGGGATTACATTAATTAATAGAAAAGGAAATTTTTAGATACAAATGCAAGCAAATAAATCAATAAAGACAAGCGATGTTTATACAATTTCAGGCGCACAAATTTCTGAAATTTATTTCAAGAATAAAATGACCGTACATTTTCAGGGAATGTCAAAGACATTACAGTTCCCTCATACTATCGCTCTTCAAGGCGCTCCCACCTGTTCGATAGGAATTTCTCCTTGTGGATTATATAATAGAATTAATAACGCTGGGCGATTAATTTTGTTAAATCAGAACGCAATTCAATTTGGTTCAGCGCCTTTTATTCAAATTGGCGATGAAAAACCAATAATGCTTACAACGAGAAATCCGAAAGTTGTTGAGGGTCCTGATGATGTTCCTGCTTTGAAGAATTATTATCATTCTCCGGTTCTTGAAAAGCAGGTTTCAATTTCTATTGCTACGCCGCTGGCTGAAATGACGTATAAACTTAAAAAAGTAGATGTGATACGAAAATTTATTTCTCCTTTTTTATCAGGAAATAAACATACGCTTATACCCATTGGCGTTGAAGAGTTTGAAGTAAAAAATAATTCAAACGAAGCGCAGCAAGTTATATTAGTAATCCCAAGACCATCATTAGTAAATCTACAAGAAAAAGAATTAAAGCCGACTGATCAGGATACTGTATATTTATGTTCAACGCCTATAAAAGGTCATGTGCATACAGACTTTACATCTTTTGGCATGCGCGGCGTTGTTATGAAAAGCGTTGAATGCGAAGATAGGATGGTTATTGCTGTCCCTGAGATGAAAGATGTAAAAATAGACACTCAACCTTACTTCTGTCTGAATAGACTAAAACAAGACTTGCTTTTGAATGATGACGGAAGTTTTTATGAAAAGAGGAACGCAATTCTTAATCAAGATTATGGCGCGGCTATAAGTTTAACCTTTACGTTAGAACCAAAAGCAAGCATCAAAATACCATTGGCATTAGCATTAGATTTTCCGCAACAGCGATTTATTGACGGAAAAACCTTTGAACGCACTTACGTGAAAAGCTTCAAAGAAAAAGAAAATAGGGCGATTGAAATAACAAAACTCGCTTTAGATAATTATTCTTTATGGTTAGAAAAGACATTATCAATTCAAAATAAAATATTTGAATTGATACAAAATACTCCAGCTTATAAGAATGACAAGAATGGCGCTTTAAGAGTAGCGCGTTTGATTTTCAATGAATTTAGCTTCCCCATTTCCAATGCTGCGGTTTGGGTGGAAGATGAAAAGGGAAACGAGAGGGCGCGGTTCTTGGAATGTTTCGATTATGCCTATATAGACCCATCCGATGTTGATTGGTATTCGATGGTATTGTTGGCTCTCTTCCCAAATATCGAGAAAGAATTATGCCAGAGGTTTGTAGATTCAATTCTTGATGAAGATCTGACTCCGCGTTTTTATCACTATCATGCATCATTTGTAGAGGCGCGAAAACATTATAAGGAGTATCCAGAAGAATATGAAGGCAAGTCGTTAATACAGATACGCGATGCTTTCAAGATTAAAGGAAGCGTTGCGCACGATTTAAGCGCTATGCCCAAAGGTCATCCGCTTCGCAATGTTAGCGATTATGCCTGGTACAATAACAATTATTGGGTAGATTTATTCCCGAAATTAGCATTGAGAGTTTTACGCAATGTGAAATTCATGGAGGATATCGATTTCCTTAAGAATAATTGGGAAACGCTGAAGTTTGGATTTGAATTCTTGATGAAACTTGATATAGATAATGATGGAATTCCAGAAGGAAATCCGCATGAAGTTAAAAACACATTCGATAATTTAACTCTATTTGGCGTTGATAGTTATGATGCGACAACGTTTATGGCTGGCTGTCAAGCTATGAGTATTATGGCTGATATGATGGGCGATACAGCGGCAAAAGAAAAATATCAAGCTTGTTTTGAGAAAGCAGATTTAGCTTTCGAGAAACTTTGGCGAGAACATAAAAATAAAAAAGGGACTAATCTTCAGTATTATGTTACTTGTTACGATCCGGTAACAAAAAAAATGAATAAAGATGTATGGACGAATCAATTAGATGCATTGTGGTATTTAATTGCAATAGGAGAGGAGTCGTTTATACCAGCCGATAAAGCGAAAAAAATTCTAAAGACAATTTATAAGAATAACAAAACATATATGGGCTGGGCTATGTGCCGAACCGAAAACGGAGAAGCTGTCGAATCGGAACAGGGGCAAGATGTTTATACTACATCAAATTATGTATTCGCACAACTATTAGATTATTACGGATTGACCAAAGAAAGTAAAGAAGTCTATAAAGCTATGGATAAGGTTATATTCCAATATGGCAATACTTTAATAAGTCCGGATAATCTTCGAGCGGAATTGGAAAAAGAAGAAGGAGAATTAACCAAAGGACCTCATTATATTGTAGCCGCATATCCGAGACCAGGCGCAATACTAACGCATATTGTAATGCAATATATTAAAGAACTTCAAAATCAATCTGGCGAAAAAAGAATTGATTCGCACCAATTGAAATCTTTTTTTACGGCAATATTTTCGAACCAGTAATTTTGTTGAATTAAAGATGTTATCATAAAAAAAAATAATAAAGAAGACGAATGTTTCATGATTGAGCAATGCAAATTTGATACCTGTGATGCAGAGCATACAATCCAAACATTGATATAAATACAATATCGCAACATTAATAGGATGGTAAAATCTGTATATTGTTGCATTATAAAAAAATAATGGTAACTTATATATTGAATAGGAGAATAGAAAACAATGACTAAAAATTCTCTTTATTATCATGACCTACAGAAAACCATTTATAAAGAATTCTTTTCAACAAAAGTGTCAATTAGTTTTAGGGGAATGTCGCACTTTTAATTAATCATAATTCTTACTTAAATATTTACGGAGCAAATAATGCAGGCAAATACAGAAAAATTATCCATCAAAGAAAAAGTCGGTTATAGTGTTGGCGATACTGCTTCAAATTTGTTTTTCCAGACTATAATGTTGTTCCTAACATATTTTTATACAGATGTATTTGGACTTCCCGCCGCATCGGTAGCCACCCTGTTTCTTGTAACTCGTATTTGGGACGCGGTTAATGATCCGCTAATGGGAACTATTACCGACCATACAAAAACGCGTTGGGGTAAGTTTCGACCCTATTTAATTTTCATGTCTCCAATTTTTTGCGTTATGAGTGTGCTCGCTTTTACTACGCCCGACTTCGAGATTACAGGTAAAATTATCTACGCATATATATCATATAATTTGTTTATGATGTCTTATACTGCCGTGAATGTCCCATATTCTGCATTGATGGCTGTAATAACTCCAAACTCAATGGAACGCACAGAAATTTCAACTTACCGGTTTGTCGCCGCATTTGTAGGCGGATTAATTGTGCAAGCGTCAATGTTATTTATGGTAGGATATTTTGGAAAAGGAGACGAAGCGACCGGCTGGCAATATGCAATGGCTTGCCTTTCGGCTTTAGCGCTTATTTTATTTATTGTAACTTTTATGACGACAAAGGAAAGAGTCCAGCCCCCTAAAGATCAAAAAAGCAATCTTAAAGTAGATTTAAAAGATTTATTTTCAAGCTTACCTTGGTTATTAATTGCCGGAGCGACAGTGTTTCAATTGATATTCATTGTAATACGCTCCTCTATGATTATGTATTATTTCAAGTATTTTGTAGGAGATCAATCGTTAACTCTTTTTGGCAATACAATGAATTTTTCATTCAGCGAATTCGCTTCTGCATTTATGTTAATAGGTTCGGTGGTAACTATACTCGGAGCGATTCTTACAAAGTGGTTCACTAAAAAATTTGACAAAAAGTATACTTATGCGGGCGCATTGCTAACAAGCGCAATCTTTTGCGGATTATATTATTTCCTTCAACCTCAGGATATTGTAATAATCTTTGCGCTTAACATTGTAGTTTCGTTTGCTTTTGGTCCTGTTTCGGTGCTTCAATGGGCAATGTATACGGACACGGCTGATTATTCTGAATGGAAAAACCAAAGACGCGCAACAGGGCTTATTATGGCCGCATCCTTATTTGCGCTAAAGTTAGGTCTTACTATGGGCGGGGCTATTGTAGCTTGGGTATTGGATTTCTATGGATTTGTACCAAATGAAGCTCAATCAATTGAAACGACCTACGGAATTATTAATTTGATGAGCATTATTCCAGCTTCGTTTGGAATTATCGGCGGACTATTAATACTCTTTTATCCGCTCACAAATAAAATGATGATTAAAATTGAGGAAGATTTATCCGTAAGACGTGAAAATGAGAGAACGTGAAATTCTTTTTGTTATGTAATTTAAGCTTTCTTAAATTAAAAAAAGAAAATGATGTTTTTCAATGTTTTCAAAAAAAATTGAACTGGTAAAAAGATATAATAACTGATAAAAAGAAATACAAAACACTTGCTAAAAGAAAAAAAATATATAAATTGGTATATAAGAAAGTAATAGGTTGCCTTTATGTAAAGTTGTTTTCTTATAAGCCGGTAGACAAATTTCATCAATAATTAAGTAAGGAGAAAGAAGATGTTTATTGGTCACTCTCTTTCAAAAAAAGTAATAGTATTTTTTGTTTTGCTATTATCAATTTTATTTACTCAAACAAAATTAGCTCAGGGAACAGGAAGTTTAAAGGGTGGTGTTTTTGATAGAGCAACTAATGATGGGCTTGTGGGGGCTAATGTTATTATACAAGGTACAAGTCTTGGAGTAGCGGCTGATTTAGATGGAAATTTTGTATTGAGGTTAATTCCAGCTGGCAAATGGAAAGTAAAAGTATCTTGTGTAGGTTACACGCCGATAGTGCGAGATATAACAATTAAAGAAGGCGAAACAATTACCGAGGAATTTCGATTAACAGCTGAAGCAATAATGGGGGAGGAGGTTGTAGTAACAGCACAAGCGCGAGGTCAAGTCCAGGCAATTAACCAACAGCTTGCATCAGATAAAATTGTGAATGTGGTATCAGAGGCAAGGATACAGGAACTGCCAGACTTTAATGCCGCACAAGCAATAAGCCGTTTGCCAGGTGTTGCAACTTTAGAAAGCTCAGGCGAGGCGAATAAGGTAGTTATAAGAGGTTTGGCTCCACAAT
>JBBIII010000062.1:0-14345 GCA_037446575.1 Ignavibacteriales bacterium | reverse complement strand
AATTTTTGAACGGAGATAAATCCTCATATTTCTTTCCTAATATGTTTAATTAATTATAATTACAAATCATTAAGTATGCAAAAATATGTTAGTTTTATTGCATTTTATGAGAATTTCAACTATTGAAAAAAGTAAAAATTTCGAATTACTGAAATTATTATGAGTATATTGATATAAGATATTGCGTTTTAAAATCATAATTAATATGTTAAGAGCGTTTTATAACTGTATTTATAATTTTACCTAATTTATTTAAAAAATAACTAAATGACTCTATATAAAAAGGAGGCACCAATGGTTGGCAATCTAAAAAAAATAATAGTGTTGTTGCTCTGTGTAAGCTTTGGTGTTTATAGTCAGCAGAATAAGTCAAGGCAGATTGGAAATGAAATTGAAGTCGGGATAAACTTTTATTACTACCATCCTAACTTGGATGAATTTAATAAAAATTTTTCCAAACTTGAGAATAATCTTTTACTGCCAAGGTGGAATGATTTTAAAATTAACTATTTAGTAGTCCCAAAATTGGCTTATGCTATTGATTCAAAACAAAGAATAGCTTTAGATTTAGGGTGGAGCTATTGGCGTTATAAACGTGAAAATATTAAAAGCTATTATTATTTATGGATGGGTGGAGTAGACTATCGTTATAAGTTAATAGCACGAACGCGTCCAACCTCAGGTTTACATGTATCACTTGGCGGCGGACTTATATCTGCAATGTTTTCGAGATCATATGGAAATAATGTTGGTATCTATACATATGGTCGTAAATTTTATATTAAAGGGGGCTCTACATTTAGCGTAGAAGCGACAGATAATATTGAATTAGATTTAAATTTAGGATATATATTTGTTCCTAAAATGACTTTTGATAAATTGAAAAACGAATTGTCGCTTAAATCTTTTTCTGGTGGTGTTGGCATTCGATATACATTATAAGAATAGATTTTTTTATTAATCAACTATAACCAAAACAAAATATTTAGGAGGCAGTAATGAAAAAAGTATTATCTTTTACTGCAATATGTGTTATCATTACAGTTTTATTGTTAATAAACGGGTGTACCACAGAATCAACTGCGCCAGTTACTCCGTCAGTTGGACAGATGGTTCTTCCAACTTTTCAACCTAAGGGAACAATCTCTGGCAAGATCTATGATCGATGCACATTTATGGCTATAAGTGGCGCAAAAATATCGGTGGGCTTTGATAGTACAGTTGTAACAACAACTTCAGATGCTTCTGGTAGTTTTGCTTTTGCAAATGTTCCGGCTGGCTCATATAGGGTTATCGATGGTCGTTCAGTGCCAACGGGCACTTATTTGATTACTGCATCATTAGTAGATTATAATAAGGGGCAAACTGATCCATCAAAGAGATATAGGGATTATTATTATTATTCAGTGACTATAACATTTACATCACTTGTTCCCGGAGATTCGCTTGGTGTATCTGGACTTGTTGGTTCTGTAGTTTGCTCTCTTGCTTCTCTATCAGCTACATTAAAAGGAACTGTTGTTGATCAGAATTATTCAACTGTTGAAAATGCAAGTGTTGTTCTTCGAGAATCAACAACTGGTTTTGTGTTAGGACAGACTCGAACCAGTGTAGATGGTTCATTTCAATTTGTGAACATCGAAAGTGGTCAGTCGTATATACTTGATTCAAAGAGCGCCGATGGCACTCTTTTTGGCTCAACAACTAAGACTATTACTTGTAACTTACCTTCAGATTCCCTGCGTTCACAAGTATCTGCAGAAAGAATTGTGTTAACACCTGTAGATAATGTCGCTCCGTATATTACATCAATAACACCTGAAAATAATTCTGATGTTTCTGTGACTGGTCTGCAAATTGTTTATAGATTTTCGGAACCAATTCAACAAACATCTTATACGCGAGTTAATCTCGGATTAGGACATGGGACAATCGTAGATGATATTACTATTTCATTTAATGGATTAAAGAAGGTATCAGCCCCATTACCATTACCGACTTTTGCATGGAATGCAACATTTACACAGCTTATAATAACACCTACAGGAATTGTTGGTTCTGGGAAATATAGCGTAACGTTAAATGCAACAGCAAGAGCAAATCTAAAAGATAAAGCAAATAATGCCCTAGTTAATAATGCGGCAATAACAGGCGATTTTGAAACTTTGAATTTTACAACAGCTGGCGGTTCATCCACTCCTAGCGCTCCTGTTTTGACGCGTCGTTCTGTAAGTGGACAAATCGGTACATTAGATTTTGGCGGTGGAGTTGTTGGATTAGAATGGAGTGTTGTCCCAAATGCGCGTAGTTACAATATCTATCGGAGCATTGGGAATGGATCCTTTGAATTGTATAGGAGTGGTGTATTTAGACTGCAAGATACAGTTACTTCAAGTTCTCTTGTTAATCCACAAGGTGTTAGAGATCCACTCGGATCGTTATCAGTACGATTTCATGTTTGCGCCGTAAGCGCAGATCTTATAGAGGGACCACCGAGCAACATTTTAAATATTCGTGATGAAGTTTTACCGACGTTATTAGGTACTCAAACCGGAGGAAGCGGCAATAATTGGCTATACACGCTTCAATTTTCAGAACCGCTAACTGTTAGCTCTGCTCAAACCTTAGCAAATTATTGGATTCAGGACCCCGACACAGTAGTATTTACGCTCAATGATGTCGATTATTTAGGATATAATACAACTTCCACGCGTTATCATGTTCTCCTAAATTTTTCAACTAACTTACCGTTACCAGCGGGATATTCGATTAGGGTAAGGAACCAAAGCGATCTTGCGGGCAATATTATAGATTCTAGTGCTAATAGGTATGTATCTTCAATTTCTCCTGTGCCTGTTTTAGCAAGTCCGAATAATGGCGCTACAACACTTGGATTGCCATTGACTTTAAGTTGGAATAAATCTAATGGCGCTACAAGTTATCGCCTACAAGTATCTACAAACGTTGGCTTCACAGCAATAGTATTTGATAGCAACAATCTTTCAACGCCGATTACAGGTTTGTCGTATCAGCTTGGAAGCACAGTATTAACTGTTGGCACTACTTATTATTGGCGGGTAGCTGCTGTTAATGCTGTTGGCACTAGTGCATGGTCAACACCTATTAGGAATTTTACACCGTAAGCGAAATATAGTTAAAGAAACAGAAAAGCGGTTTCCAGAGTTTTGGGAACCGCTTTTTTAATTAGAATAAATTCTTAATGGAATTATGAATATTATAACGGATAATCAATTGACATCGATTGTTTTTAGTGTTAAGATTAGGTAACATAAAATCATAAAATATTTTAAATAGTTTGCATGAAATTCTTAACAAAAATTCTCGCGTTTTTTTTATTTAATACAAATCTTCTTGCAGAAGATAAATATGATTCTTTAGTAACCATGATTTTTACAGGTGATCTAACCTTTGCACGTGCATTTGAAAACAGTTTTAATCGTAAGAAATTTGATGTGTTTGCTAATTGGAGTACAGTTGGCAGTTATGATGCGATGATGGTAAATTTAGAAAACGCCGTAACTCGCTCTACTGATAGCATAGAAAAAGAATTCGTTTTTAAAATGAGACCAGAACTGCTGTCAATACTAAAAACTGCCAAGATTAACTTGGTTAATTGCGCTAATAACCATACTGCTGATTTTGGAATTGAAGGGATTTTAGAGACAATGAAATATCTTGATTCAGCGGGTATCAAGTATGTCGGCGTTGGGCGTAATTTTCGGGAAGCGCGAAAACCCGTAATACTTGAGAAAAATGGAATAAAAATAGGATTTTTAGGATATGGCGGCGTTAAAGATTTTATTGCTATGCGGAATAGGGCAGGCACAAATTCACGTAACGAAAAACTGATTCTCGAAGACATCATTCGCTTGCGACCTGATGTTGATTATGTTGTTGTTAATTTGCATTGGGGTGAGGAATTGGCAACAGAACCTCATGAAACGCAAATTTCTTTAGCGCATAAAATGATAGACAACGGAGCAGATTTAATAGTAGGACATCACCCCCATGTTTTGCAAGGTATCGAAAAATATAATGAAAAAGTTATTGCATATTCGCTTGGAAATTTTATTTTTGGAGGAAATAGTCGAGCTAGAGAGAGCGAAACAGCCGTACTAAAAGTTAATTTTTCAAAAAAATATATGGAAGTTCAAGTTATACCTGTATATATTAACAACTGGAGACCTGAATTGGCAGGGGGAATTAGAGCAAATAGAGTGATAAAAATGATTAAAGATAGATCAAAAATATTTGGAGAATCAATTCTTTTTCAATCGTTAGGAGAAGAAAATGAGTAAGGGTTTAATTATTACATTATCAATTATTGGCGGATTGTTACTTGTGGTTTTACTCACAATTGGATGGGGAGTTGGAGTTTATAACAAACTTGTATCAAAGGATGAGGGAATTAAGAGCGCGTGGAGCCAAGTAGAGAATCAATATCAAAGGAGATACGATTTGATTCCAAACTTGGTGGAAACAGTAAAAGGTTATGCCAAGCAAGAAAAAGAGGTTCTTATCGGCGTAACTGAAGCGCGTGCCAGTGTTGGTCAAATGAAAGTAACGCCGGAGGTTTTGCGCGACCCACAAGCATTTCAAAACTTTCAGCAAGCGCAAGATGGATTGGGAGCCGCTTTATCAAGATTGATGGTTATTGTTGAAAAGTATCCCGATCTGAAATCGAATCAAAATTTTCTCGAATTGCAATCTCAATTAGAAGGTACGGAAAATCGAATTTCTGTAGAACGACGTCGTTATAACGAGAGTGTACAAGAATACAATACAATGATAAGACGCTTCCCGGCATCTATAATAGCAAATTTTAGCGGATTCCGAGAAGCTCAATATTTCAAATCAATCCCTGGCTCAGAAAAAGCGCCACAAGTAAAATTTTGAGAATAATTATGAAACGACAATATTTATATATGATATTTTTTTTATTTGGCTTATCAATATGCAACAGCCAAGATAAAATTCCTCAGCTAAATCAACGTATCACTGATTTTACAAATACATTAAGCTATCAGGAGTGGCAATCGCTTGAGGGAATATTAAAAAACTATGAAGATACTACTTCAAATCAAATTGTAGTCCTTATGGTTAACTCAATTGCAGAAATGAGTATTGAAGAATATGCTAATCGAACTTTTGAAGTAAATAAAATTGGACAATCAAAAAAGAACAATGGCGTGCTATTACTAATATCAAAACAGGATCAACGATTGAGAGTTGAAGTAGGCTACGGATTAGAAGGCGTTTTGACTGATGCAATCTCTTCCAGAATAATTAGGGAAGAAATATTACCACACCTAAGACAAGATAATTATTTTGGCGGAATAATTGGCGGCATAGACGCCATTATGAGAACAATAACTGGCGAATATAAAGCTAATGGTAAAGGAAAAGAAGCTCCGGCAGTTACAATTATTTTGATATTCTTCGCAATGTTTATAGTTTTTTTTGTATTACTTCCAATGATGACATCCAGACGGAGATCAATAATTGGACCTGGTGGACACCAATATTATTCTGGGTGGGGATATGGCGGCGGATTTCCCGGTTCATTTGGAGGAAAGGGAAGTTCGTTTGGCGGCTTCGGAGGCGGTGGTTTTAGCGGTGGCGGTGGCTTATCTGGTGGTGGAGGGGCAACAGGTAGTTGGTAAATTAAGAAAATGAAAAGCATGCCAATAAATATATTAAGCGTCAATAAATTTGAAAAAGATATAAACGCGCTAAATATTGTGTTTTCTACAATAAAGAAAGCGCAATTTAATGTTGAATGGAAAACAACAGCGGAAGATGCTCTTGATTACCTTTCTAAAGAAAGCGTTGTAGATATAATATTAATTGAAGAATATCTCCCGGGAATAACTGGATTGGAGCTTGTACAAAAAATAGATGATTTAAAGAAAGAAATTCCAGTTATCTTTCTTATGGAAAATAATGATATAAACTTAGCTGTAGAAGTAATGCGATTGGGAGTAAAGGATTGTTTATTAAAATCAGAGATCTTTAATAAAGTATTTACTCAATCGTTGTTACAGATAGTTGAAAAAGACAGATTGAAGAAAGAGATATTAGAATTAGAATTTAAACAAAAAAGACTGGAAGCAATGCAGGAAATTATTCTTAGCATTTCTGAAAAAATAAGTCAACCTTTAGATGAAATGAACAGGATATTAGATGCGCTTAAGCAGGATAAAATTCCAGAAAAAGAGGAAAAATTTTTACATTTGATTAGAGAAAACATAGAGCGAATGCAAGATAAACTTGAAAAACTGAGAAATTTAAAAGAAGATAAGACTGTAAAGTACATTAGAGATATAAGAATGATAGATTTATCATAAGAAAGAATGAAATATGAAAAATCTTGTAAAAAAATTATTTACAAAGGAAGACCTTGAAGTCATCACTTCTGCAATTAACGAGGTTGAGAAGTCAACATCCGGAGAAGTGCGTGTTAGCATTAGACAGAAAAGAAAATGGAAAGAGCGAAAATTATCGATAGAGGATATTGCAAAAGCCGAATTTCAACTTTTAGGGATGACAAAAACGAAGGAAAGAACCGGTGTGTTAATATTTATCTTACTTGAAGATAAAAAATTTTACATTTATGCAGATGAGGGCATCAATGCAAAAGTTGAAATGGAAACGTGGCAAACAATTGCTAATAATATGTCACAACATTTCTCACAAAAGCATTTTTGCGATGGAGTAATATATGGTATAAAAGCTGTTGGCGAGAAATTGTATATTCATTTTCCTCGCAGACCAGATGATGAAAATGAATTGCCTAATGAAGTGAAAGTAAAATAGCATAAGAGTTTAAAAGGTGAAATTTAAAGCATCTATAGCGCAAATTGATTGCCGCGTTGGCGCAATTGATTATAATATTAATAAACATCTTGAGTATATCGAACGAGCTATTGAAAACGATTATCGATTGATAGTTTTTCCCGAATTAAGCTTAACAGGTTATACTTTACGGGATTTAGCTTGGGATACCGCAATAGACCCGTACAAAAATAAAATATTTGACAAATTGCTTACTCATAGTAAAAAAATTTCTATAGTATTAGGTTTTGTCGAAAGCGCGGAAGACCATGGAGTATATAATAGCGCGGCTTTTTTTGAAGATGGAGAAATAAAACATATACATCGAAAAATCTATCCTCCGACTTATGGTATGTTCGAAGAAGGAAGATATTTTAATGCTGGAAAAAAGGTTTCTGCATTCAATTCGAAATTAGGGCGTCTGGGCATACTCGTTTGTGAGGATTTGTGGCATATGTCCTTGCCTTATTTACTTGCACTCGATGGCGCTGAAGCTATTTTATGTTTAAGCGCTAGCCCTACAAGATTATCGGGAGAAGGACCTCAGCTTGATAACCAGATTGTTAATTACGAGCATCATCGAACTTATGCGCGGTTGCTTTCTACATATATACTTTTTAGCAATAGGGTTGGCTTTGAAGATGGAGTAAATTTTTGGGGAGGGTCTGCAATTACAACCCCTCTTGGAGAAATAAATAAAGCCGAGCTTCTGGAAGAGTGCATGATTACTTCGGAAATAGATTCTCTCGAAGTTCAACGTGCAAGAAGATTCTCGCGCCATTTTCTTGATGAAAATGCACATTTAGTCTATTCAACGCTTAAACGCCAAATAGAGCAAGCGTAATTTTAAGACTTTTTCCAATCGAACATAAATTCACATTTAAATTAAAGATAGGTCGATTGTAATTAGAAATTAAATTATTATTACTTCTATGTTGACTGCAATCCTGTTGATCACAAAGAGTTTGATTGGTTGAATGCCTTTTTTTGTTTAATTAAATTTATTCAGCTGTTATAAATTTTACTTATTAATTACCTATTGTATAGAGTGCATTATGAAAAATAAAACATTAATTGGACTTCTAACAACAATAATTATAATACTCATATTTAGTATGATTGTGGGATATTTTCTGATTACACGATCTTTTCCAACTCTTTCGGGAAATATTGTTTTACAGGGCTTAAAAAGTGAGGTAACAATAATGCGCGATAGTTTTGGAGTTCCTTATATAGATGCTCAACAGGATGGGGACGCTTTTTTTGCAGTTGGATATGTACACGCCCAAGATAGATTATTTCAAATGGAATTGATTAGGAGAGCCGGCTCTGGAAGGTTGTCTGAAATATTTGGTGAATCAACTCTCAATATTGATAAAATGTTCAGAGTGTTGGGATTTGTTAAACAGTCCAAGTTATTATTATTGTCGCTAGACGCAGACACTAGAAGCGCATTACAATCTTATTCGGATGGTGTGAACGAATTTATTCGAACTCATAAAGGCAAATATCCGATAGAGTATGATATGTTGAATATTGAACCTGAAGAATGGACGGTTGAAAATTCTTTACTCTTAAGTAGAATGATGGCGTGGGAATTAAATTATTCTCGCTGGGTCGATTTATTGCTTGCAGAACTTATTCAAAAATATGGCGAGGAAAAAGCAAAAGAGATATTTCCTTATTGGCAAGAAGACGCGCCTCTAATTATTTCAGCTGGTATTTGGAAGAAAAATATCGCAGAGACGCTTTATCCTTTTTTTGACGCAGAAGGAGAGTATCGTAAATTGTTTGGATTTCGGTCGCTTGAATCGGGAAGTAATGCTTGGGTTGTATCAGGGTTAAAAACAATATCAGGTATGCCGATAATTGCCAATGATCCGCATCTTAATTTAATGTTACCTGCGCGTTGGTATGAAATTCATATTTCATATCCGACAAATATTGTTTCAGGAATGTCATTACCCGGTGTTCCGTTTGTAATAATCGGACGAAATCAAAAAATCGCATGGGGAGTTACAAATGCGATGTTAGATGACTGTGATTATTTCATTGAGCATGTTGATTCTATTCAATATCCGACTAAATACCTTTTTAATAATCAATGGTTGCCGATAAAAGAAGAAATTGACACGATATTAGTTAAAGAATCATTGCCAGTTATTTTTTCATCTTATCATACGCATCGGGGCCCAATTATAAATAAAATAGAACCTAATGCCAAACATATGACTACATTAATATCTATGAAATGGGTTGGATATGAGATTTCAAATGAAGCCGGCGCTTTCTTTAAAATCAATAAAGCTGTTAATTGGGCTGAATTTCAGGAAGCTTTAAGAACGTATTATGCGCCGGCGCAAAATTTTGTTTATGCGGATGTCCACGGCAATATCGGCTATCGAACAGGCGGTAAGATTCCCATAAGAAAAAATAAAGGGCCTACTTTGCCTTTCCCAGGTTGGGTTGACAATTATGACTGGAAGGGATTTGTTCCATTTGAGCAAATGCCTCAAGTTTTTAATCCGAAGGAAGGTTTTATAGCTACTGCGAATAATAAAATTGTAGATGACTCATATCCTTATCACATTTCTAATCATTATGAGCCGCATTGGCGAATCAAACGCATAAATAATATATTAAGTGAACAACCTAAGTTTTCCGTTGAAGATATCCAAAGGTTACAAAACGATCTTGTTTCAGTGCATGCGCAAGAAGTAACTCCCCTGATTTTACAATCATTTGATAGCTCCTATGTTCCAAATTCTAATGTGAAAATAGCTCTGGAATATTTTCGTAATTGGAATTACGAAATGCGAAGCGAAGATGTAAGTACAACGCTCTTCCAAACTTTTATCAATAAAATGATTTATAATGTATTTGGGAATAAAATGGATGATAGACTTTATAGGTTATACGATACATTATCGAGCGTTCCTTTAACAGCTTTATCACGATTGTTTAAGAATCCAAAATCCGAATGGTTTGATGATCCTCAGACCCCCTTCAAAGAGTTGCGTAATGATGTAATCAGAAAGAGCATGAATGATGCGGTTGAGTATCTACAGAATGAACTTGGTGGCAAGCTTAAAGAATGGCAGTGGGGCAAGTTGCATACAGTTACTTTCAAGCATGTTTTCGGTGAAGATAAATTGTTAGCATCTTTTTTTAATGTGAGTAAATATGCAATCGGAGGATCGCATTCGACTGTGAAAGTTAGTCAATATTCAATTGCTAATTCATTTGAAAGTGTAGTAGGTCCATCGATGCGGCAGATAATTAATTTAGCCGATCAAAATGATACACGAACAGTATTGCCCCCCGGTCAATCAGGTCAAGTGTTCACAAAACATTATAAGGATCAAGTCGGACTTTGGTTAAATGGCGGGTATAAAATTCGCCCTATGACTATAGAAGTTATAAAATCGATCTGTAAAAATAAAATGATTCTGAAACCAGTAAGATGAATATTTCAAAAAAATTAAAATATCTTTTGCAGGATGTAGAATCAATTTGTGTGCTAACCGGAGCCGGCATATCGGCGGAAAGCGGGGTAGCTACTTTTCGCGGCACAAACGGTCTGTGGTCGAAATTAAAACCAGAGGAGCTTGCAAGTTTTGACGCCTTTATGCGCAATCCAGAATTGGTATGGGAATGGTATAATTATAGAAAGAAGATTATTCATGAAGTAAAACCAAATCCAGCTCATTATGCTCTTGTGAAGTTAGAAGAGATAATAAAAGATTTTACATTAGTAACTCAGAATATTGATAACCTACATTTTCGTGCGGGCAGTAAAAATGTTTTTGAATTACACGGAAATATAGAACGCAGTTATTGTATTAAATGTAAAACGTTCTATGAAAATGTAGAGGTTACACTAGATAACAAAATCCCAAAATGTTCTAATTGCGGAGGAATAATTAGGCCTGATGTTGTATGGTTCGGGGAGATGTTGCCAGAGGAGATTTTCGAATCTGCGATAAAAGCCGCAAAAAGATGCGAATTATTTTTTTCGATTGGAACATCAGCGGTTGTATTTCCGGCGTCTGGACTTCCATTGTCTGCAAAGTCGAATGGAGCTTATGTTGTCGAAATAAATACTGAATTTACAGAAATATCAAACAAATTAGATGAGACCTTAACAGGAAAGGCAGGCGATATATTGCCACAAATAGTCAAGATTATTGAAGATTTTAAAACTCAGAAAAAAGATTGATAGAAGGATTATCTAAATGAGAGACAAGAACAACTATTCAAAAACAAAAATTGTATGTACAATAGGACCTGCTACAAATAATATTGATAAGTTGATACAATTAATTAATGCAGGAATGGATGTGGCAAGATTGAATTTTTCTCATGGATCGTATGAGGAGCATCAGCTTGCAATGTCAAATATTCGAGAAGCAAGCAAACGGACAGGAGAAAATATTTGTGTAGTACAAGATCTTTGCGGGCCAAAAATACGAATAGGAAAACTTAAAGATAAATCAATCCGATTAATTAATAATGCTAAGCTGATAATCACCTCTGATGAAATAATTGGAGATGAAAATAGAGTTACAACTACTTATAAGTATCTACCAAAAGATGTGAATGTTGGAGATATAATCCTTTTAGATGATGGCGCTATTTCGCTTAAAGTGATATCTAAAACTCCGGCTGATGTAGAATGTGTAGTAGTCAACGGAGGCATACTGAAAGAAAATAAAGGGATGAATCTACCGGGTATTAAATTAAGCGTTCAATCTCTTACGGATAAAGATATTGAAGATTTGAAATTTGGAATTGCGCTGAATATAGATTATGTGGCGTTATCATTTGTGCGATCTGCCGAGGATATAAAATATTTAAGAAATGTAATAGAACGAAATACAAACGTTCGTATTCCGATAATTGCAAAGATAGAAAAAAAAGAAGCTGTTGAGTCAATAGAAGCTATTATAAGAGAAGCAGACGCTGTAATGGTTGCCAGAGGCGACCTTGGAGTTGAAATGATGACGGAAGATGTGCCAATATTACAAAAGATGATTGTGCGAAGGTGTAATGAAGCAGGCGTACCGGTTATTATTGCTACGCAAATGTTAGAATCAATGATAGAAAATCCGAGACCAACACGAGCTGAAGCAAGTGATGTAGCTAACGCTGTTTTGGATGGAGCGGATGCTGTAATGTTGAGCGCCGAAACATCTATCGGAAAATATCCTTTGGAAGCGGTTCAAACGATGGACAATATAATTCGACGCTCAGAAACGAAAGCGCATGATAAATTTAACATGAAAAAAGTCTCTTACGAATTTCAAGAGAATGTTTTTGACGCAGTTGCGTGTGCGGCATGTGTGCTAGCGCACCAAGTCAATGCGTCTGCAATAATTCCTATAACTCATTCAGGGGCTACTGCAATTCGTATTTGTAAATATCGCCCGGAATCAAAAATAATTGCGATAACAAGCGATGAAAGAGTACTGCGGAAATTGAATTTAGTGTGGGGACTTCGCGGCATCGTAGTAACAGATTTTATATGCGATAACGACCGCGCATTCCAGAAAATAATTGAACAATTAAAACAAAGCGGCTATGTGAAAGAGGGAAATTTTGTAGTATTTACCGCTGGGTTGCCATTAATGGCTAAAGGAACGACTGATACGATAAATGTTGAACGCGTTTATTAAATTACAAATTATCTTGTCACATTTTTAATAGGCAATTATGTCTTACTCGAACAAAATTGTAACTATACAGCGTCATATTATCGAAGGAGAGAATGCTCATCCTCAAGCCACAGGTGAACTATCGACAATTTTGCGTGAACTTACATTAGCTTTTAAATTAATATATCGTGAGGTTGGCAAGGCGGGATTAGTAAATATCATTGGACTTGCAGGGCGCGATAATATTCATGGCGAACAAGTTAAAAAGTTGGATGTTTTTGCTGATGAGAAAATATTTCAGGCAATGGATCATATAGGAAAATTATGCGTAATGGCGTCGGAAGAGCATGAAAATGTTCTTGAAATTCCCGATACATATTCTGCAGGTAAATATGTGTTAATTTATGATCCTTTGGATGGATCGTCCAATATAGATGTGTGCGTAAGTATTGGATCGATATTTTCAATTTATAGAAGAGTATCAACTTCAGGTAAAGGAAGTCTAACAGATTGTCTGCAACCCGGATACAAACAAGTAGCTGCGGGTTACGTGATATATGGCTCATCGACTATGCTCGTTTATACAACTGGCGATGGCGTCTACGGTTTTACACTTGATCCGAGCATTGGAGAATTCTTACTATCACATCAAAATATAAAAATTCCCAAGCAAGGTAAAATATTTAGCATAAACGAAGGGAATTATGAAAGATGGACTGGCGGTATGAGGCGATATATCAATTATTTAAAAGGAGAAAATGAAAACACGGGGGGTCCATATTCGGCACGTTATACTGGGTCTATGGTTGCAGATATTCACCGGACACTTTTATATGGAGGGATTTTTTTGTATCCCGAAGACAATAAACAGCCGGAAGGCAAATTAAGATTAATGTATGAATGTAATCCGTTAGCTTTTATTATTGAGCAAGCTGGCGGCAAAGCGATTAATGGAAAAGAACGAATTCTTGACCTAATTCCTAAATCTTTACATCAAAAAACCTCTTTTATTGCTGGAAGCATTAATGATGTTTTGACTTGCGAAGAATTTCTACGGGTTGAAAAATAAAAGAATAAAATGGTTGGAGAACAATTTATTAATCAAGGTGAGTTTGTGGTTGTAGATGTTGAAACCACCGGCTTAAGCCCTATCGAAGATAGAATAACTGAAATCGCAATGATGAAGGTTAAAAATGGAATTCTGTTAGATGAATTTTCGACCCTGATCAATCCGCTTGTTACAATTCCATCATCAATAACAGAGCTGACAGGTATCGATAATATAATGGTTGCAGATGCTCCAACTGCCCGCGAAGTTGTTCCTACAATTGCGGATTTTTTGGAAGATACTATATTTGTAGCACATAATGCTCCATTCGATTGGGGGTTTGTATATCACACTGCCATGCGCGAGCGAGGCGTTAAATTGACTAATCCTCAATTATGCACTGTTAAATTAAGCCGAAGAATATTACCGTATCTTAATAGCAAGGCGTTAGGTCCTGTTACTTCTGCGTTAAATATTAAAATTCCCGAAAGGCATCGTGCCTCAGGAGATGCTTATGCTACCGCGTTAGTTCTTGTGAAATTCATTTCGTTTATTCAGCAAAAATTCGAAATTAATACAATTGAGGAATTGTTGCGATATCAAAATGGCTGGAATAAATAATATACAGCGCAACTTCTGATTAAATAAAGGAGTTGTTTTTAAATAATAAATAATTGAGACTTCTGAAATATTCAAAAATATTTATAAATATGTAACAACCTGAGTATCAAAACCTTCGTTGTGTATTATATTTGTAACAACACGACGAAAGGATAATAATGAAACAA
>JBBIII010000061.1:0-14467 GCA_037446575.1 Ignavibacteriales bacterium | reverse complement strand
AGAACCAAGAAAATGAAATTGGACAAAATGGACAGGGATCAAAGATGAAAGAATTTGAATCGAGTATTTTTCCAAAAAAACTTTTTATTAAAGAGAACTTAAAGCCAACAATCATTCTACTGGTTGCGCCAATATTTGTTACTACCTGGAAATATTATGGCACTAAGGAGTTTTATCTTTCTCAACTTTCATCTTTGTTTGTATGTTTTAACAATCCTGACTGGACTGGGGCATTTTATTCTTTTATCAGTAGTTTAATTTTGTTTGGACTCATACCGTTGTTAATTATTAAATATGCGTTTAAAGAAAAACTGAGTGACTACGGTTTACAAATTGGGGATTGGAAGTTTGGGATATTATCTGTGTTGGTAATGGCGCCAGTTATGATTGCGCTGACTTATCCATCAGCAAAGGATGCGCAATTTATTTCCGAATATCCTCTATTCAAAGGCGCAGGCGCATCTGCCTTCATTTTTATTCAGCATGCATTTCTATATTTAATTTATTACATCGGTTATGAAATATTTATGCGTGGGTTTATACAGTTTGGGTTACGAGATAAATTTGGCGATTGGTATGCAATTTTAATTCAAACTTCTATATCTTGTCTTTTCCATATTGGCAAACCGGACGGTGAAATTTACTCGTCAATTTTAGGCGGAATTATTTGGGGAATTGTAGTATTTCGCACACGCTCGCTACTATACGTGCTGATTGTTCATTGGCTTTTAGGTATCTCACTCGATTATTTTATTTGTTTTACAGGTTAGAAAATTATGACAAACAAAGAACTCGCAATCGGAAGCATCCGGCTAAAAGCAACTGATGGTTTAATACTTGCTACGCTAACATTTTTTAGTCTCCTTGCAATCATATTTTATTATAAAGTCGAAGATTGGTGGATTTTAGTTATAAAAAATATTGGCGTTGGTTTTCTATACATTTTGTTTAATCAGTTTAGCGGTAAGGCAAAACAAAAATTCTTGAAATTCTTCCTTCGCGTTGCCGCTGTAACGCTAACCTATGCTTATCTATTCGGAGCAGTAGATAAATTACAGTTGATTATTCATGGCGATTGGTTAGACTATTATGTTTTAGATTTTGAGCAATGGTTATTCGGAGTTCAACCAACATTATGGCTTGAAGATTTTATTTCCAAACCGCTAACCGAATGGCTGATGTTCTCTTACGTTATCTATGTGCCAATGTATCCGATTCTTTGTGGAATCATTTATTATTTACGCGGCGGGTTGGCGATGGAAGATTATTTCTTCACGCTCGGGTTCACTAATATTCTATGCGATATTGGCTTCATACTTTTTCCCGTTGCAAGTCCCATGTATTATATAAAACATCTTTATACCGTTCCATTGGATGGTTGGATATGGACTTATTTAGGCGAATTTATGCGTAATTATTTGCACTACGCAGGCGGTTCAATTCCGAGTCCGCATGCGGCGGCGGCTACAATTATGTGGATGATGGCATATCGCTATCACCGTCCATCATTTTGGGTATTATCGCCAATTATAATTTCACTTTATATATCAACATTTTATTGCAGATATCATTACGTTACCGACGCAATAGTTGGAATTATTACCGCTTTCGTTGCAATTCTAATTTCACCGATTTTGATGAAAGCTTGGGATAGGATAACTAAGTAGAGTTTTAATATAGGTTTATTTACTTTTAAAATGGTAAATGTATTTATTGAAAAAGGGTAATTACTCGGTGTGATCGTAATATGGAATTACATAGAACACTCACCTGAACGACATAGTCGGGCAGGCAGAATATACAGATGAAACAAGATTTACATTGTTTTGCATCTGTGTCAATCTTGTGCTTTTTCTGTGTTGACCCATTCGGGGTTATTAGTGTTCTATAATAAATTTTTTTTACATGTTATCTACTGAGTAATTATGAAAAAGAATATTTCAACAAGTTAAGGAGGAGTATATGAAAAAAGCATTCTTTTTATTGTCTATTCTTCAAATATTATTTTCATTCGCCGACGCCCAAAATCTTATTACAGCAAGCGAACGGAAATCGGTTGATTTAACCATTTACAATATTAATTTAGCTCTTGTTCGAGAAGAACGGACAATTGACTTGGCGAAGGGGATAAACCGTGTAATATTGCCGGAAATTCCCGCAACGATAGATGGAACTTCTCTACATTTTTCAAGTTTAACCGATCCTGCTTCTGTAAAAGTTCTAGAACAAAATTATCAGTACGATCTTGTGCATCATGCAAAACTTTTAGAAAAGTATATCGGAAGAGAAGTTGAATTTTACAGACTCGATAACGAGACTAAAAAAGAATACTCAGTAAAAGGAAAACTTTTAGCAACTGGTTGGTCGGCTCAGCCCAACTACAATTATAACTTTAGCGGACAAATGGTTGCAGAAATTAATGGGAAAATTGAAATTGCTCCCGCAGGGCGACTTGTTCTGCCAAGTTTGCCTGAAGGATTAATACTTAAACCTCAACTCGAATGGCTTATCAACACTACAAAATCGGGACAGCACAAAACCGAAATTAGTTATCTTGCAAACCAACTGACATGGAACTGCAACTATGTAACTCTTCTAAACGCTACAGATGATAAAATTAATTTAACAGGTTGGGTTACAATCTCCAATAATTCCGGTACGAATTACAAAAATGCCGGATTAAAATTAGTCGCTGGAGATGTAAATCTTGTTAGAGAAGAATTACCTAGATACATGACGAAGATGCGCGCAGAAGCAATGGACGTATCAGCTCAACAATTTCAGCAAAAGGAATTATTTGAATACAAATTGTATTCGCTACAACGTAAAACTGATCTTGCCAATAATGAAACAAAACAAATAGAACTCACTTCTGCCAAGAATATTACTGTAAAGAAAGTTTTTATTTATGACGGACTTTCTGGACAGTGGAGATACTGGCACAATAATTACTCATACCGAGATCAAGGAAGTTTTGGTCAGCAATCAAATAAAAAGGTTGGTGTTTTTGTAATTTTTAAAAATGAAGAAAAAGCAGGACTTGGTATTGCCCTTCCAAAAGGAAAAGTTCGTGTCTACAAACGAGATGATGAAGGTAAAGAACAGTTCATCGGCGAAGATGAAATTGACCATACACCAAAAGATGAAGAGATTAAATTATATCTTGGCAATGCTTTTGATATAGTTGGCGAGCGCATACAAAAAGATTTCCGAGTTGTTATATCTGGGCATGTCGTTGAGGAAACTTTTGAAATAAAAGTACGCAATCATAAATCAGAGACTGTTGAAGTGCTTGTTTATGAGCATCCATGGCGGTGGAATGAGTGGGATATAAAACAAAGCAATGCGCGTTGGGAAAAAGTTGACCAAACGACTATAAAGTTTCCCGTTACATTGAAGAAAGACGAAGAGAAAAAAATAAATTATACTATTAGATATAATTGGTAAATGATGAGACATTGAAAAAAATCGTCATGTAAAATGAAGACGGCTTTTTTGTGCCATATCAACTTTTACAATCTTTTTTTACTTAATGTTCTCGTCCAATGAATAATTTGCTTCTTCACTTCGTGAGGATTTGTGCTGCCTGCTGATTTTTTATGTTCTACACTCGCATTGGGAAGTATGAAATCGAAAACATCGGCTTCGAACTTAGGAGAAAATTCCTTTAGCGTAGCCAAATCAAGGTTGCCAAAATACATTTTACGCGTTATGCAATATTGAACCACCTCGCCTGTTATTTTATGCGCTTCGCGGAACGGCAATCCTTTTGTTACCAAGTAATCTGCCATATCGGTTGCTGTAAGAAAATCTGTTCTTAACTCTTCATTCAATTTATATTGATCAAAGGTCGTGTGCACAAGCACGTGAGCAAAAATAAACAGACATTGCCGTGTTGTATCGTAGGCGTCGAACATTGGTTTCTTATCTTCTTGCATGTCGCGATTGTACGCTAATGGTAATCCTTTCATTATAGTTAAAAGATTCATAAGCGAACCGTACACTCTGCCGGTTTTTCCTCTTACAAGTTCAGCCATGTCGGGATTTTTCTTTTGCGGCATTATGCTACTGCCGGTTGTGTAAGCATCGCTAATTTGCGCAAAACCAAATTCTTTCGATGTCCACAATACTAATTCTTCTGCAAAACGGCTCAGGTGCATCATAATTACTGCGCAGGTGGAGACAAACTCGATAACATAATCGCGGTCGCTCACTGCATCGATACTGTTTTCAATTATTCCATTAAAGTGTAATTTTTTTGCAACCATCGCCCTATCTATCGGAAACGGAGTTCCTGCAAACGCCGCGGCGCCGAGCGGAGATTTATTGACTCGCTTTAGGCAATCCTGCAATCGCTCATAATCGCGCTCTAACATATAGATATACGCTAATAAGTGATGTGAAAGCATGATAGGTTGGGCGCGTTGCAAATGTGTATAACCCGGCATTAATACATGAAAATATTTTTCCGCTTTATATAGCAGAACTCTTTGCAGATTTACAATTAGTTTGCTAATCTCGCGTAAAGCAGAGCGCAAATATAATCTTTCATCCAAAGCAATTTGGTCGTTTCGACTTCTTGCTGTGTGTAATTTTCCGCCTAACGCGCCAATTTTCTGTATTAGTCTATTTTCTATTGCAGAATGAACATCTTCATAATTGTTAGTTAGACTAAACTTCCCCGATTCAATTTCTTTTAAGATTGATTTTAATGCGCTCCGAATTCTTCTTGCTTCCGAAGCGGTAATCACTTTGCAAGCGGCAAGCATTTCAACGTGCGCAATGCTTCCTGCTATATCCTCTTGATACAGCAGTTTGTCATATTCAATAGATGAAGAAAAATTTAACGCGAGTTCAGACAGCGGCTCTTTAAATCTGCCGCCCCATAATGTATTGTTTGCCATGATTAGTTTCCTGATATAATCTGATTTGTTACGTTTCCAATTTACTTAATTAAGAAAGCTGTAGCAATACTAGTAGTTGGTTTTTATTATTTTTTGTTCAGCATTAAGCTTAATATAATCTTCCAAGCCCTTTACAATCTGCTCGGCAATTTTCATTCTAAAATCATGATCTAATAATAATATCTCATCTTCTGGATTAGAAATAAATGCGGTTTCTATAAGAGTATTCGGTATTTGTGTAATTAGATTTAACATAAAATTAAAACTTCCGATAACACCAAATTGTTTTAATCCGATAGCTAACATTTTTTCATTCATAATATCGGCAAACGATTTGTAGCCAAGATATTTGTAATAAGTGCTTACTCCGCTAATTGCTGTTGGATCGGAAGCATCGCCCGCTGAATTACAATGAATGCTAACAAGAAGATTGGCTCTTGAACTTAAAATTCTATCAATGCGCTCGTTGTTTGATGGACCGTTATATTCTAAGCGAGTTAGAATAGTTTTTGCGCCTTTCTGCTTTAAAAGATTTTCTAAATAACGGGCTATGTTAATAGTTATGTCCTTTTCAAGCGCGCCGGTTGCTCCGATAGCGCCGTTATTATCGCCGCCATGACCAGCGTCAATTGCTATTGTAATATCTGTTAATACTGAATCTGTAGAAACAATGACTGGCGGTTTTTTTATTTTTATTCTAAGTGTGTTATTTGTGTAATCAATATCGTAACCCCAATGAGAACGATGCTTTAATGTAACAACCATTCTATATTGATCAGCCGCAACCTGCCTCCATACAATACTTTCAATTCCTTTTATTGTGGGTTGCAGTGATATCCAGTTTGTGTTTGAAGATGCTCCATAAACATCAACAATTATAATATTAGGATTTATTAATTGCTCGCTTGTATATGGAAGTTTGTTAGATAAAGCAAGCGTTATAATATCCTCCGTTTCGTTACTGGTGGTATTGATAGCCCCCGCTAACGACTTTGGCAAAGGTGTATTGGGAGGCAAAAGTTTTGCGAATTCTTCCGGCAGCCATGCTTGCATTTGTTCAGAAAGTTGAACTCTATATTGCGAGCCTATCTTTCCAGTAATTTTAACAAGCACGCCTGCAGAAATAAATCCAAGCTTAGCTCCGCCAAGCCGATCTTCTCCAAAGCTTGCGTTGAGAAAAGGACGTTTTCCTATTATTTCTGCAACACGCGGCAATTCTTTCGGAAGAATGGAAACCTTACCTTTAGAATATGCTTTTTCTTTGCTCCAAAAACTTTTTCTAAGATAAAATGTAATTGGAGATTCCATTAATTCATCTGTAGGTTTAACTTTATAACGCCCAACATAAACACCGCCTAAACCGCCGGTTTCGCTTGGTAATAATTCGCGCATCGGTAATCCTGACTCAACTTCCGGAATATCAAATGTTGCTTCCCAGCCCGGGCTTCCTTTAAATTTTACTTCAAGCACATCATCTGAATTTAACCACAAATTCGTTGATGGTTCCATCATTACTTCTTCTATTACTAACGTATCGCTAGGCGAAGTTTTTAATAGTTCGGGTCGTTGAATTACAAACTCCTGCCATAGCGAATCGCCTGTGAGTGATTGCACTGTAAATCGCACAACATTTATTCCGGGCTTTAAATCAACAAGACCGACAATTGCGCCGCTTGGATAAATTTTTGTGGACTTACCATTTATAAAAGCTTTTGCTTCAGGGCGTGTGCTTGCCGCTACTCTATACCGAGATAGCGACACGCTAATTGTATCTTTATCCGGGCGTTGAACTCTAAGAAACAAAGAATCAGGCATTGGCGGCCGCAAAATATCAAAAGTCTGCGCTGAAAGAATAGTTGGTATAATTGCAGTAATAATTAAACTGCACAAAATTATTTCTTTTAAATATTTCATTGTAATTTATTTTTGACCTTACGCGCTAATACGTTTAAACCAGTTCCGGTTTTATTATCTGTAATATAATCCAAACACATCATCAGTAAAACAAAAGGAAGTGTGACTAAATAATAAAATGGAATAATTATGAAAAATATTTTTGAAATATTCAGCAATTGCATTGGATATTTGATTCCTAACTTCCAATATAAATTTCCCCAAAATCCATACGTATAGCGTATGGATTCTAATTTAAATCCCGCTTTCTCTAACTTTATTTTAATTTCATCTGTGCCGTAGCCATTGCGCGCATGTTCGCCAATAAAACTTTCATCATATTTTGAATGAGCGTCTGAACCGCCAAGATTAGATGGAGTGTTGATGAATAATGAACCTTGGGGTTTTAAAGCTTCATAAAATTTTTTAAAAACAAGCTCGTCTTCTAAAATGTGTTCCATCACATCGATGGAAAGTATGAAATCAAATTTCTCTGAATGCTGGATTTTGGTTAAGTCTTCAACCGCGAACGAACATTGCGTTAACCCAATTGCTGAAAAGAATTGTTCGCAGTCGGCAATTTGCTCGGCTTTCAAATCACTTGCATAAATAGTCGCAAAAGGAAATTTCTTTGCAATGTAATAAGAATACTGTCCAAAACCGCTTCCTGCATCATAAACTACAATTGGCTTTTTTATACCGCTTATCTGTTTGCGCAATTCTCGTTTTACATACCATTCGCGCAGGAACATTAAACCAAGCAATTTATAAAATAGGATTCTAATCCAAGCTCTTTTGCGGATAATATTGCCAAATATGTTTTTTATAGGATCGTAATGCATTGAAGTAAAAAATAAAAATGCAAAAAGCTAAAGTCCCTATTATAAATGTTTTTGAATGATCGAGAATATCTGTTCTGGTTTAATGGAATTCATGCAATTTGGATTGAAGTCGCAACGAGATTTATAGCAAACTAAACAATCTAATTCAGCTTGAACTTTTACTATTTGCCCATTATATGAATCAATTTCTGCCGCAGAAGTGGGCCCGAATAAAGCGATAATTTTCTTTTTTAAGGCGGTTGCGGCATGAAGAGCTAAAGTGTCTCCCGTAACGAATAAATCGCATAAAGATATTAATGCGAAAAAATGCCTTAGAGTATTATTTATACCGGTATGTATTATACGTTCTGAATGAAGTTTAGCTAAGTACTCATTTCTCTCTTTTTCTAAGGGACCGCCGTACAACAAAATAACAGCGTCTGTCTTTTCGAGAACTAACCTGATTAACCCTTCAAATCCTTCAAGCGTCCATTGTTTAAGTTGCCATCTCCCGCTTGCGCCTGTATTCAATCCAATTTTTTTTGTTTTATTTTTCAGTTGATATTGTTCGGCAAATAATTCAGCAAACTTTAATTCATCGCTCGATAAGTTAAGAACAATATCTTTCTTATTAGCGCTTAAACGACAAATTTCGAGCATCATATCTTGAAATGATCTTGAGTTGCTTTTCTTTACTTCGTCAAACGCCCCCATCTCGAGCCAAGTAATAGCTTCCGGATTTAAAGGATGAATCTTTCCATTGGCTTCAAGACCGTAGCCGAGTTTTTCTTTTGCTTTTACAGTTGATACAAGACTGGCGCTATCGGTTGTTGAATCAAGATTTATTGCCAAATCAAATTCTTCAACAATAGAATGTAAAATTGTTTCTGTATTTTCATATATCAACACGCGGTTAACTAATGGATTGTTTTCAAAAAGAACGCTTGCTTCATACCGCGTAACCCAAGTAATTTCGGCTTTCGTGTATTTTTCTTTAAGTCCGTGTAAAATGGAAGTGGTTCTCAACACATCGCCAACAGCGTCCAATTTTATAATTAAAATTCGCATTCCTATCGGTTCATAAAAAGAACAATTGTCGCATTTGACACCGTCGCTTTTATTGAATTTACAAGGTCTATCGCCCGGAAAATATTTACAATCGAGTTTTATTATCATTTCACATTTAAGTCGGTTTTTATTTCTTTAAATATATCGCGTATTTTTTCAAAACTATTTTCTTGTCGTTTAGAAAGAATATTTTTAGAAAACTCTGCTTCGTATTTTCCATTAAAGAATTTAATTATTGAATCAGCAAGTTTTTCATTATTGTTTGGCGGAACAATAAAACCTGTTTTTCCGTGATCTACTAATTCTGCAAGTCCGCCAACATCTGTTACAATAACTGGCTTAGCGAATCCGTAAGCGATGCTTAATATGCCGCTTTGCGTTGCTTCGTTATAAGGAAGAACTGCAACATTCGATGCTGTAAAATAGAGATGCACTATTTCATTTGCAACATATTCATTAATTATTGTTACACGATTTATTAAATCGAACTTCTTAATAGCGTCTAAATATGGTTGCGGATTGTCATAGAACTCGCCAACAACAAGCAAGTGCGCTTCGGGTATATTTTTTAGTATTGTCGGAAACGCTTCGATTATGTTCATCAATCCTTTATATTTACGCACATACCCAAAAAATAAAACAATATTTTTCCCGTTTAAGCCGAGTTTTTGTTTTGCCTGCTCTTGAGTAAGGGCTTCAGATGTCTGATAACAATCATAAATTGGAAGCGAAGAACGGAAAATTTTTATTTCGGGAAATAACTTTTTGATTTCATCTTCAACAACTTTTGATAGCACAAGAAACCTGTCTGCAGTTTTTAATGCAATCTTTGTTAGAAATAAATCTATCCAACGCCCTTCATGCGATATAACATTTTCAGCAATTATAATGACCGGCTTTTTTGTTATTTTTTTAAATACGGATGCGATCGTTCGAACAATAAAACCGAAAAATGGATTCCACCAGGTGAAAATCAGCATATCGGGATTCATTGAAGACGCTAATTTTCCGGCTTTTAGCCAGGTGAAAGGATTTAAGCAGTCTATTATATGAATTGCAGGATGCTTTTTCATTGCAACATTGCTGATATCGGTTTGTCGCACGCCAGGAAATAAAAATCTGGGATATAAACGAGAGAACGATATCACATTAACATCATGCTCAGGAGCAAGAGCATCGTAAAGATGCGCGACAAAAAGCGCATTCCCGCCACGGATTGGATAAGCTGGACCGATAATTATAATTTTCATACGATGGAAATAAGCCCGTCCGTTTTATTATCAAGAAATGTTGATTGTTTCACGAACAATATATAAAGGTCGCTTTTTTGTTTCGTCATAGATACGCCCGATGTATTCACCTAGTATCCCAACTGTAATAAGCTGAATACCGCCAATAAACAACAGCGCAATAATCAGTGTGGTAAATCCTGGAACACGCGGTGTTGTAAAAAATAAATACAAATAGAACAAAATTGTTATAAAACTAATAATTGAAACAATAAAACCGATTGCAGTTGCAATTCGGAGTGGCGCCGTAGAAAACGACAACAACCCATCAAACGCAAGTCTGATTAATTTAGGGAAAGAATATTTTGGTTCGCCTGATAAACGTGCATCGCGGCTGTAGGGCAACCCAATCTGACGAAAACCAACCCAGCTGCGCAATCCACGAATGAACCGAGCGCGTTCTGGCATCTGATTTATTAAGTCGGCAATTTTTCTATCAATTAATCCAAAATCACCCGAATCAATCGGAATATCAATATTTGACATTATGCGAAGTATTCGATAGAAGAATTTGTAACCAATTTTTTTAAAAAATTTTTCTTTTCGTTTTGCGCGGATTGCATACACAACTTCATATCCCTCGCGCCATTTGTTTAATAATTGAGGGATAAATTCTGGCGGGTCTTGTAAATCACCATCCATCATAATTATAACATCGCCGCGCGCATATTGGATGCCTGCAGCAAAAGCAATCTGATGCCCAAAATTACGTGAAAGATCTATTATGCGGATGCGCTTATCTTCTTGGGCTAAAGAGCGTAAAAATTGTAGCGAGTTATCTTTACTGCCATCGTTCACAAAGATGATTTCATAATTTTTGGTGATTTCAACGAGCACTTTTGTAAGTCTATGAATGAGAATGGAAAGGTTTTCTTCTTCGTTGAAGATAGGAATGACTATCGAAATAGTCGATTTATTTTTTTTATTTATTTTCGTTTTCATTGTTAAGGTTATCCATTCTTTTGTGCAATTAAAAAAAGAGAAGCGCCACAACAACAATTTTTCATAATTGATGTTTCAAACTTCATAAGTAATATCATAATAGTATTGAAAAGTGCAGATGGGGGCTGAAACCCCGTTCGATAAATATCTTTTTCGCTTGTAAATGCTAAAATTAGTTTCCTTAATAATAATAAAGGAATAAGCGACATACCCCAATACACAAGTTTTCGAATTTGAAATTCTGAATTTTGAAATTCTTTCTTAATAAGTTTCTTATTATATCGTCTGAGATGTCCTTGTATGTTGTCATAAGCGCTGCGAAGGATTTCTCCAGCCGGAACATTTACGAATAGCCACCCGCCGGGTTTAACATAAAACGCTATAGTGTTAATAAATTGCGTAGGATTTTCTATATGTTCCAATACATCAAACAAAACGATACCATCATATTTTTGAGCAAACTCCTTTTTTTGTTCGTAAATATCATAAAGATAAGTTATACCTCTCAGCGATGGATTTTTTTGTAGTCCACTAATATCGAGATCCGTTCCATCAGTAATCCATGATGAATGCGACTCAATTTGTTTCCGTACGATTCCATTTCCACAGCCGATCTCTAGTATTCTAAGCGGTTCTGAAACGGGAATATTTTTAGATAAAATAAGTTTCCAGAAAACCTCGAACCGCCAGCGACACCAGAAGTGATTCTCGTTTGCGATGTCAAAATATAACTGAGGAAAATTATTTTGTTTAGAAATTTGAGATATTTGAATAACTTCAGCCACTTACAATCCTGTTTCTTCTTTAATACTGCTTCTGAAAAACAACCAATCCAAACCGTTGGTCTGTGGATATGAATTGGTTGACAAGTTTGTATTGTTCAGGTCTATTTCTAAAAAAATCTAATGGTACCGATTTTGGATTCAATTCAGGTCTATATGAATAATGTGAATCCCAAAGGATCATTGTTTTTGGTTGTGCATTTTGCACGGAATTAGAATCTATAGAACCGGCGCCGTTAGCAAATTGATAAGATGCTTTTCCATACCAATAATAAAACAGCGAATGATTTAGTAAAATATTATAGTTTTCAATTTGAACTGATTTTCCCCATTGAGCGACTTGCTTTATAGTTAAATCTTCGGGGGTAAAGTGAAGCGTTTTTGCAGTGCCAACTAATGATACTATACTTGCAACAATAAGAAATCCGCCAAGTAGTTTTGGAGATTTGAATGCTAAAATTCCAAGCAAAACGGCGATAGCAATAAATAGACGCGTTAAGTCCCTTTTTTCGTATGAATAAACAACATTATTATCAGGATATGTTGTCCAGATGCCAATAGCAATAATTATTGGAAGAGTTATATATAAGAGTTTTGTTCGCTTTTTTAGTGTTAAAATATAATCAATACTAAATGTTGCGCAAACTGCTATTAGAGGAGAAATAACTGCCATATAACGAAGATTACCACCTGTTGAAGCGCCGATTTTTAAACTTTGAGTATTGAATAAACAATGAAGTCCAAAATAGACAATCAAGGGAATTACTACGAACCATAGTTGTCGAACATGTAGTGGACGGGAAAAGAAGCATATAATTAACAACATTATTGATACAATGCCCCAAAAAACCGGCGCCATAATGAAATAATGTTCAAAACCTTGTTTTGGGTAAGCGCTTTGATACTTTTGTCCAGTCTGTACTGTTGAATTATATAAATATAGAGGGTCGCCTGTTGCTATCCAACCCCATAAATTATTAATAAGTGGAAACAAGAGTAATAATAAAACAGCCCAATATCTTTTTTGTATTAGTAAATAGATACCAAGACATAAAGCGATAACATAAAATTCTTGGCGTATTATAGCGCCGTACGAAATAACTATTGCTGCGATTTCAAACTTATTCTTCAAACATAATAGAATGCACCCAATTAGAATAAGAGCAGAAAGCGGCTCTGAGTAGTTACGAAATGACATCTGAACCCAAATAGGTTGTGAAGCAACTAAAAAAAACGCTGCGATTGGAATGCGGTTTCCTAATTGTTCCGCTACTTTATATGCAACAACGCAAGATGCCGCAGAGATAAGAGAATTTAAAATAGTAACAACGTGAATACCAAGTAGAGCTGGAATTACAAAGAGAAGTTTATATCCTAACTTTGCCCAATTCCCGAGAATTGAATTTGGGTTATTCCAAAATTCAAGCATATTAAGAAAATGGCTCACCTCATCGTGTTGATAGAAGCCCTGTGGAATAAAAGAATAAGAAAAAGTAGCTGCAGCAGTTGCAATAAAAAGTAAAAGTAACTGTCTATTATTTAACTTCCAGATTGTTCCTTGAGGAAGAACACCTGTTAGATTTTTTGTTTTATTTTGATTATTCCTTTTTTTCGACATCAGTTTTAAGCTTATACGCTTAGAATGGATAATTTAACGCACAAACTTACCGCAAGAGTTCGCGTATGTTATATGTCGCTTCATTTCTCTCGTTACGGCTAATCATTTCGCCAAGCAAACCTATCGAAATGAATTGAATGCCAATAATGATAAATAAAAACCCTACAAGAAATAAAGGACGGTTGCTGATAGCAGTTCTGCCTAAAAACCATTCAATTGAAAGGTAAATATCTATTACAGCGCCAACTACGAACGAAATAATTCCCCAAATTCCAAAAAGATGAAGCGGACGACGAATATATTTTTGTGTAAAGATAATTGTAATTAAATCAAGAAAGCCGCGATAGAATTTACCGACAGTATATTTAGAATGTCCGTATTTACGCGGGTGATGTTGAACGATTTTCTCGCCAACTTTATATCCCGCTTGATGCAATAGAATTGGTATATATCTGTATAAATCTCCATAAATTCTTAAATCTTTTGCGGCTTCAATACGATAAGCTTTTAATCCACAATTCAAATCGTGTATGCGCAAACCTGATAACCAGCTTGTGATTTTATTTGCGATAAGTGATGGCAATGTAAATATTATAGAATCTTTTCTTTTTTTCTTCCATCCGGAAATACAATCATATGAATCACCGAGCGCCTCAAGAAGCTGTGGAATTTCACGAGGGTCATCCTGTAAATCTGCATCCATAGTGATAACGTATTTACCTTGCGCTTCCCTAAAACCGGCAGAGAGTGCGGCGGATTTGCCGAAATTTCTTCTGAACCTGATTACCTTAATCAATTTCTTATTCTTTTCATACAACGATTTTAATACTTCAAACGAACCATCCGTGCTTCCATCGTCAACAAAAATAATTTCGTACGGTTTGCCCAACTTCTGCATGGTTTCTTTAATAATTGAAAATAGTTCTTGAAGAGATTCTTCTTCATTTAGTAACGAGACAATTATAGAAATTTCCGGCGCAGTGGGATTGCTTATTTCTTTGCTTTTGATTTTTGCCATTAATGAATCATAAGATAGTTTTTTATGCAAATTACCTTAAAAACGAGCAATATGCAAGGAAAGAGAGAATCTATTTTTATGGATTTGTTTGTCTATCTATTTCGGAGCGTCTTTCATCAATTGAATATTTAA
>JBBIII010000060.1:0-14656 GCA_037446575.1 Ignavibacteriales bacterium | reverse complement strand
CAAATTTGTTTATTGACAATTTCTAATATTTTATATAACATGAATTGCCTAATTGGCGTGTAGTTATACACAAATATTGTGATTAGTAAGGATAAAGAATGGCAAAAGTTGCGGATACTTCGCGAAGCGCAGAACATTTAAAAGAAGTAGCAATATTTCTAAAGCAAGCCGATAAACTTGTAAGAGAGGGGGATTACAAAGGCGCATTAGAGGAAATTGCTAAAGCACGTTCAAGAGACCCGAGAAATTTATACGCATTAGCATACGAGGAGCGTGTTCGTTCATTAGTTGCATCTCAAAAAGAAAAAAAACCGGAAGAAGGTATTATTGCCCCACCTATTCCACAGCCGATACCAGCGGCATTAGAACATATCTCGAATTTAGCTATTGTTGAGGCACAAAGATCTGCCGCGGTAGCTGCAAAGCAAGAGCAAGAAATTGAGCTTCGTAGAAAAGAAGAAGAAGAGCGACGAAAGAACGAAGAACTTAGGCGTCAAGCTATTGAATCTAAGATTGTGGCGTTTCTTACCCGTTCGAAAGATTATTTAGAAAAAGGAGATTTTAACCGCGCATTAGATGAAATTGCCCGTGCTTACTTACTCGATCCAGCAAATGAAAAAATCCACGCGGCGGAAGATAATATAAGACGAGTTCAAGAAGAGACACGGATGCGTGATGAGCAAGAACGCATCCGAAAACAGCAAGATGAAGAACGAAAACGGCAAGAGTTACTTAAAGCACAAGTGGCTCGATTACAACAAGAGAAAGAGGAAAAACGGCGCAAAGAAGAGGAAGCCCGCCGATTAGCTCAGCAACAAAAAATTGCACAATATTTACAACGCGCTCGAAATTTCTTTGAAGAAGAACAATTTGACGAGGCTTTGAGTGAATTAGCATTTGTGGTTGTAATCGATCCGCTTAACGAAGAAGTTCTTAATTTAGAGAGACAAATTAGAGACGCACAGGATCGTCAGCAAGCTGACCAAATAGAGCAACTTCGCAAACGTGAAGAAGAGCAAAGGAAAAAACGCGAAGCTATCATTACAGCAATACAGAAACATATAGAAAACGCAGAACGATTAGCTCAACAGGAAAAATTTTCTGAGGCGCTTAGAGTACTTACAAGGGCTTATGTATTAGACCCTGTCAACGAAGCTTTGCATGCGTGCGAAAAACGCATTCAATTGGCACAAGAAGAAGCATTACGTATTGCCGATGAAAAACGGCGAGCAGAAGAAGAGACTGTCCGGCGTCAACAGGAAGAAGAATTACGAAAACTTGAATTAGCTGAACGCGAGCGCGCACTGCTCGGCGAAACCGAGGAAACAGAAGCAAAGCGAAGGGCAGACAGGGAAAAAGTGCTTCAATACCTTACAAAAGCCCGCAACTACATGACAGAGGGACGATATGAGGATGCTTTAGGTGAAATAGCGCTTGCATTTATCGTAAATCCATTTGATGAAGATGTAAAACGTATGGAGCAGGAAATAATTTCTGCCCAAAGTAGAATAAAAGCAGAAGCCGCATCCGAAGCAATAGAAATAGAAGCTGAACCTGTCGATCAAAATGCAGAAAAAATCTCTGTTCATCTTTCAGATGCATCAAAATTTGCATCCGAGCATGAGTATAGCAAAGCGCTTGACGAAGTTGCAAAAGCATTTATGCTTGATCCATTAAACGAGACAATTCAAAAGTTCGAAGGACAACTGCAAAAAGAGTTTCATGAATATCAAGAAGAGCAAAAGAAAAGACAAGAAGAAGAGAACAGAAGAAACGCTTTAATTACACATTTAAAGAGAGCAAAAGAATATCTTAGCCACGAGGCATTTGACGAAGCTCTTGCAGAGGTAGCTGATGGTTTTGCTTATGACGCTGAAAATAAAGAGCTTCAAGCATTTGAAACTCAAATTAGAGAAGCTTATCAAAAATGGCAAGAAAAACAATCGGAGGAACAAAGAAATACACAGATTGAAGAACATGTGTTGAAGGCGCGTGAATACTTAGCAAAAGAATTATTCGACGAAGCAATAAATTCTATAACTCAAGCGCGCGTTTTAGCCCCGGAAAAAGAAACGATAAAATCTATTGAAGAAGAGATAGAAAAAGCAAAGCAAGCTTACGTAATTAGAATAAGAACAGAAGAGAATAATAAAATTATTCAGAAGCATATCTTTCGTGCAAAAGAGTGCAAGGTGTTACGCAGTTACGAAGAAGCGTTGTCCGAAATTGATGCGGCTATTAAAATCGATACGACTAGACAAGATTTACACGAGTTTAGAGGGCAAACACAAAAAGAATTTGATGAGTGGAAAACTCAAAAAGAAGAAAAGTCGAAGAAAGAATTATTTAAGCAACATTTACGAAGCGCGCGTGAACACCTAACTAACAAAGTATACGATGAAGCATTAATGGAAATTGCCATGGGTTTAGTAATTGATCCAGAAAATGCCGATTTGAAAGCTCTCGAAGAAGAAATTATAAAAGCACAGGCAGACGCAGAAATTGCAGAGGAAGAGGAAGAAATAACAGATGAGGCACGGTTGAAAAAAGAAGAACGCAATCAACTTATCTGGATTCATTTAAGAGCCGCGGATGAATTGCAAAAGCAAAAAGAATTTGCAAAAGCACTCGATGAATTAGCTAAAGCATACGTCATCGATCCTTTAAACAAGGAAGTTAAAAAAGCTGAAATACGCATTAGGCAAAATGAAATTCGACATGCTCAACAAACGGGCCAAACATTAAAATTGGTCTATCCTAACGAAAAAGCTATGGGTGGAAGCTGAGGACAGTAAAAATTGCGAGATAAATGAATGGAACCACAAGAAAAAATGACAACGCAAGAATTTATCATCGATCGGTTGCACGATATTCAACGCAAAGCTGAAGCAAATAATTATTCAGATGCGCTTGCATCTATAAAAGAAGTAAAAGCCGCAGACACTAAGAACATATATCTCATTGCAATAGAAAAACAATTAGCTAAACTTATTGACGCATCATTATTGCCAGAGAATCGGACGGAAATTATTAAATCTTTACCGGCAATGATTGAGCGGGCAATTAGCGATGCGCAAAGACGCGCTTCGCAAGTTAAACCCGAAGATCAACATAAAGAACAAAAGGAAGCGGCTTTAGAAAAATTAAAGAGTCAATACTTCCAACGGGCGGATGATTATGTATCTAAGCAAGAATATCAGCGGGCTTTAGAAGAAATCAGACGAATATATATTATTGAACCCGGCAGCATTGTTGCCAAAGAATATGAGCAAAAAATCGAACAACTTGCCGCACTGCACGCACGCGCTCAAAAGCATGAAGAACCGAAATCTACGGCTGAAGTTGCCGTAAAACCAGAACCAGCGGCTGAATCTAAAAAAGAAAAATATATTTTAGAAGAAGAACCAAAGAAATCGAAATTGCCGATTATTGCCGCCGCGGCGGTAGTAGTAATTGCTGTCGGAATTTGGCTTGTAATATCGCAAAAACCCAATGATGTAACTGTTGAAAAACAGAAAATAGATCACACGACACTTGCACATGAAAACGAACCGCCGAAATTGCCTACTACAACAACTTCTACTCCGCAATCGGACAAAGCTCAAGCCGAAGTTGGTGAAACGGCAAAACCAACAACAAAGCCAACAAGCAAACAACAGCAAGAAACGAAGACTGCAACCGATAGAAAAGAAACAACATCTCCAGCTTCTGCGCCAGTAGTAACACAACAACCTATTAAACAGCCAACGACGCAAACACAGCCTACTCAAACACAATCACAAATAACGCAAAAAGAAGCGACCGTATCTTCATCGCAACCAGCATCCCAACAAGTAGAACAACCAAAGCCGACAGAAAGCTCTCCTGCCCCAGTGCCATTCGTTGCAGTAGAATCACAACCAGAAATTATTAAACGCGAACCTGCGAAATACCCCGACATTGCTGTTAAAATGGGAATTGAAGGTAGAGTTACAGTAGAAGTAACCGTCGATCCGCAGGGCAAACCTACTCAGGCAAAAGTAGTAAAAACAACAAGCGATATTTTTAATGAAGCGGCTATAGAGGCTGTGATGAAGTATCAATTTAAGCCTGCAATGATGTCTACAGGACCTGTTACAGCTAAAGTCTATGTCCCAATTTCATTTACATTAAGAAAATAACTGGAAGAGCCCTTTTTATAGATGCATTTCTAAATTAGAATCCTTTCTTAATATCAATAATTAGATATTCACATCTTATTTCCGATAAATACCACAAGACAAAAAATTAGTAACTGTTAGATTTTATCATCCAACTACAACTACATATAGCTGATGAATATAAATTTTATTATTATGAATGCAATGAAAAGCTGAATTGATTTAAATTTTTGGAGAATTTATGGCTGAAGCAATAGCTAAAAAAGCGCGAGGCGCTGTTGTAATAATAGCTGAACGGTGTAAAGGATGCGGTTTCTGTGTAGAGTTTTGCCCTGCAAAATGTTTAGAACTTTCGAGTCAATATAATTCAAAAGGATATCACCCCCCTATTTTAATGCGTCCCGATGAATGTACGGGATGTGATATCTGCGGAATGGTTTGTCCCGATTTTGCAATTTATGGCTTTATAAAAAAGAAGGAGGGAAAAAATGAGGAATAATTCGGGAGTGTTAACAGGAGCACACTTTATAGATGGCGACCATGCTTGTTGTGAAGGTGCAATTGCGGCTGGTTGCAGATTTGTTGCAGGTTATCCAATAACGCCTTCTACAGAAGTTGTAGAAAGAATTGCAGAACGATTTCCATTCGTGGGTGGAATATTTATTCAAATGGAAGATGAGATTGCATCTTCTATTGCAATTCAAGGCGCAGTATGGGCGGGTAAAAAAGCCATGACCGTTACCTCTGGGCCTGGGTTTTCATTAATGATGGAACATATCGGATATGCGGCTATGACCGAAACTCCATGCGTTTTTGTTAATGTTCAGCGTGCTGGTCCATCTACCGGATTGCCAACAATGCCTGCGCAGGGAGATATGATGCAAGCGCGCTGGGGTTCACATGGCGATTACGCGATAATAGCTCTATGTCCTAATTCACCGCAAGAATGCTTTGATTTTACAATAAAAGCATTTAACCTTGCTGAACAATATCGTGTTCCTGTAATGGTGATGATGGATGAATGCGTAGGGCATATGATTGAACGGGTTACCATCCCTCCTTTAGAAAATATTGAAATTTTCGAACGACGTTTTTACGCAGGAGCAAAAAATAATTTTCTTCCATTTAAAGCCGATCAAGATACGGCGCCGCCGATGATAAAAACCGGCGATGGTTTCAATATACATGTTACGGGATTAACTCATGATGATAAAGGTTATCCAAACATGTCCGCAACGGCTCATGCCAAGCTTGTGAATAGATTGACAAACAAAATAAAAATCAATGCCAATAAAATAATAGAATATAAAGAAGATCAATTGGAAAATGCAGAGGTAGTTGTGTTAACATACGGAATTACCTCGCGCGTTGCCATACCAGCAATTGAACAAGCGCGGGAAGAAGGAATGAAAATAGGACATTTGCGGTTAATTACGGCGTGGCCCTTTCCGGAAAAGAAAATTGCCGAGTTATCATCAAACGTAAAAGCATTTATTGTTCCAGAAATAAATCTTGGCCAAATGGTTTATGAAGTAGAGCGGAATGCGTGCGGTAAAGCAAAGACTATTCATGTTCCGCATGCAGGCGGCGCAGTTCATAAACCGAAAGATATTTATACAGCAATAATAAATGCAGTAAAAGGATAAAACAAATGAGCGAAGAACAATTATATACAATCGAAACGGCTATACCGAAAAATCCAATCGAAGAACTTTTACGAAAAGATAGAATTCCGCATATTTGGTGCCCGGGGTGCGGAATTGGCACAACTGTAAACAGCTTTATACGCGCATTGCAAACAAGCGGATTAGATTTACAAAAGGTGTCGATAGTTTCAGGAATCGGTTGTACAGGGCGCGTTGCTGGTTACGTCAAATTGGATTCATTTCATACAACACATGGGCGCGCAATTCCTTTTGCCACAGGATTAAAATTAGCAAATCCCGAATTAAAAGTTGTAGTTTATAGCGGCGACGGCGATTTAGTTGCGATAGGCGGAAATCATTTTATACATGCCGCGCGCCGAAATGTAGATATGACTGTAATTTTAATTAATAATATGATATATGGAATGACCGGAGGCCAAGTAGCTCCAACAACTCCAATTTCTGCTACAGCCTCAACAACACCTCATGGAAATTTCGAACAAACTTTCAATCTTCCATTTCTTGCTGAATCATGCGGAGCCGTATATGTAGCGCGCTGGACTTCGTATCACGTGCGCCATGCCACAAAATCAATTAGGGAAGCTTTGAACAAGAAAGGATTTTCATTTGTTGAATTAATTGCCCCCTGTCCCACTCTTTATAGCCGTCGAAATAAACTTGGCGATGGACTTGACCAAATGGAATTTTTCCGCGATTTCAGCGAAATAAAAAATGGAGCAAACACTAAAACCGTTGCGTTAGATTTTCAAAAGAAGATTATTGTGGGAAAGTTCGTTGATATTGAACGAACAACTTATCAAGAAGCAATGTTCGATCATTTTATGAAAAAATACGGCGATGACTACGTTCCATCTCCAGAAATGAGGAGAGTTTATGGCAAAAACTGAGATTAAAATCGGCGGATTCGGGGGGCAAGGAATAATTTTGAGCGGTTATATTTTAGGACGCGCCGCCTCGATTTACGATAATAAATATGCGACAATGATACAAGCTTTCGGACCCGAAGCGCGAGGCAGCTCCACAAGCGCACAGTTAATTATTTCGGACCAGCCAATCTCTTATCCTTATATTACAGCTCCAAATTTGATAGTGTTAATGTCGCAAGATTCGTACACAAAATTTTCTTCTGAACTAGTTCCAGGCGGAACACTGATTACAGAAGAAGAACTTGTTGTTATAACTCAACCCCGAAAGGATATAAAACATTATTCGATTCCAGCAACGCGTTTTGCCGAAGAATTAGGCAAAAAAATGGCTCTCAACATCGTGATGCTAGGTTTTACGGCGGCATTATCCGGATTGATAACAGAAGAAGCGATGATCGAGGCGGTTAAAGTTTCGGTGCCAAAAGGGACAGAAGAACTGAACCTACGGGCTTTTACAAAAGGACTTGAGTACGGTAAAAAAATGATAAAGTCCTTAGGTTGATGATACTCAAAATAGTTGTCTGTACTTTAGTGAGTTGTGATTTTAAATCTAACCTCTATTGTTATGTCTACAGAGTGCAGTGCATAAATAAAAACGAATAGCGCTTGCCATCTTCACGCTATCTCTTCAAATTGAAGTGATTTTTTTAATTTCTAAACTTGATTATTTAAAATTTAATAATCAGATTTGTAAAAATTTTAATAACTTTACATAAACGACTGGAGCATAAGAATGAGAATTAATAAAATATTAATTGCAGTATTCTTGAATACAATCATCATCGTTTCTTCTTTAGCGCAGGTTATGCCATTAGTCTACGGTGTTGAGAACACTGCCGCTGACTATCCGAAACCGTTTAAACCTTTATTTAGCGATCTCCCATCAATTCCATCGCTCCCCGATCCATTTACTTGGGCTGATGGAAGAGGCAGAATTATGTATAAATCAGATTGGAGATATAGACGCGCAGAACTTGGCGCACAGTTTCAACAATATGAAATCGGAGAAAAGCCGCCACGTCCGGATAGCATTCAAGCCAACTTTAGATATACAGATAGTGTGCTAACAGTTATTATAACCAAAAATGGTAAAACACTTACGTTAACTTCTAAAATAATTCTTCCGGCGGGAACCGGACCTTTTCCTGCTGTAATTAGTATGACCTCCTTTTTGTCTATCCCATCCACTATATTTAGTAGTCGTAATATTGCACGGATTACATTCAATCATAATCAGGTAACAACTTATAATGATCATAAAATTACAGATCCCTATTATCAGCTTTACCCTCACTTAAACACTGCTAATACGGGACAATACAGCGCATGGAGCTGGGGAGTCAGTCGTTTAATAGATGGTTTGGAATTAGTTCAGAACGATCTTCCTATAAACCTAAATCGTATTGCAGTCGTGGGTTGTTCCTACGCGGGCAAATTAGCTCTTTTTGCCGGAGCATTTGATGAACGTGTAGCTCTTACTCTTGCGCAAGAATCAGGGGGTGGAGGTTATGTAACATGGCGATTCTCGCAAACTCTCGAAGGCGTTGAAACTTTAGCGGCAACAAATTATAGCTGGTTTTCAGATTCAATGAAACAATTTTCCGGCGATGTTTCAAAACTCCCTATTGATCATCACCAATTGATGGCAATGGTGGCGCCGCGCGCATTGTTTGTTACGGGCAATCCAGGTTGGGTGTGGATGGCAGATGAATCTGGTTATGTTGGTAGCAAAGCCGTAAAAGAGGTTTATAATGCGCTTGGAATTCCCGACAGATTCGGATTTTCACAAATCGGAGGCCATAATCATTGCCAAGTCCCAAGCCAACAAATATCAGAATATGAAGCATTTGTTGAAAAATTCCTACTTGGGAATAACACTGTGAATACAGAAATTGCTAATACTCCATACACAACCAATCTTTCACCTTGGATAACGTGGACTACGCCGACACTTATTGAAGGTTCTTCGGATATTAAATGGGCGTCGTTAAGTTATCCATCCGATCTTCAATTAAACTTGGATTCAGTGGTTACTTTTAAGTGGAAAAAAGTAGAGGATGTTGAAAAGTATTATATTCAATTATCTTTAAATTCTTCATTTACAAATATTGATAAAAGCGATTCGACAAATACAAATTCGGATACAACAAAAACATTTGATGATTTATTAAAGGGTAAGAGATATTTCTGGCGCGTTAAAGTAAAAAGTTCCGGGGGCGTAGATTTATGGAGCGATATATGGAGCTTTAGAACTGCGGCGCCTTTACCCGAAAAACCGCAATTAGCCTCAGCCACTCCAACATCTCCCCCCCGAGCCGATTTGATTACTTTGAGATGGAATAAAGTACAGTACGCAGAACAATATTTAGCCCAAATATCTACAGTACAATCATTTGCAACTATTCGCACGCAAGGGACAACATCAGATACAATAAGAAATTTTTCGGGGCTTACAAGAAATGTAGAGTATTTTTGGAGAGTTCAAGCAAGTAATACTGCCGGCTCAAGCCCATGGAGCGATGTATGGAGTTTTGTTGCAGGCGCAACAGATGTTATTGACGTTGAGCAAATTCCGGCTACGTATTCAATAAGTCAGAACTATCCAAATCCATTTAATCCTAATACAAAGATAAAATTTTCATTGCCGAAATCATCGTTTGTTAAAATAACTGTCTTCGATATTCTTGGCAGAGAAATACATATATTAAAAAATGAAGAGTTAAAAGCCGGATATCATGAAATTGATTTCGAGGCGAACAATTTACCAAGCGGAATCTATTTCTACAAAATGCAATCAGGAAAATTCGTCGCAACGAAAAAGATGGTTTTGATGCAATAGCAATTATTAAATTAACTTTTTCATTTCTGGGAAAAGATCGATGTCAGACGCTTAATCAAGTTATTGCACTTTAAGTGTCTGACATCTTGAAAAAAATCACTCTGGAGTCTTCTAAAATTTTCGTTTTAATTGTCATGCATACCTGATGAAATCAGAAAAAATAATCTTATTAGCAAATTGGGTGTCAGGAGTTAACTCCTGACACCAATAATGTGGATTTTTATTGGCGCTGCTATCGAAGATTTGATGCGACTATCTCAGCAATATCTTTAACTTTCACATTTTCTGCCTTTTCATCTTTCAAGCCATCTTCAAACATAGTTAAGCAGTATGGGCAGGCGACACAGAGCGTGTTGGGGTTTTGAGCAAGAGCTTCTTTAACCCGATTCAAATTAATGCGGGCGCCATGCGATTCTTCCATCCACATTCTTCCGCCGCCAGCGCCGCAACAAAATGAATTTTGCAAGTTTCTTTTCAATTCAACCGGACTATCTCCAGTGATATTGTTTATTATTTGTCGAGGTTCTTCATAAATATCGTTATGTCTTCCTAAGTAACAGGAATCATGAAAAACAATTTTTCCAAAATCATTTTCATTTTGTTTAATCTTTAATTTTTCTTCTTTAAGCAAGAGATTGATAAATTCGGTATGATGAGCAACTTCAAGATTAATATCATATTGCCTGTAATCGTTTTTGAAAACATTATAACAGTGTGGGCATTGCGTTATTATTTTTATTATCCCCTTTTCTTTAAATAATTTAATGTTTTCGATTGTCATTTTTTCAAATATATATTCGTTGCCGAGTCTTCTAAGGCTATCACCGCAACATTTTTCTTCTTTGCCTAAAATGCCCCACGAAATACCAGCGGCATTTAGAATCGAAGCAATCATTGTTGTAACTTGTTTATTCCGAGAATCGAAAGCGCCGGCGCATCCGACATAGAAAAGGTATTCAGTTTTGCCCGGTTCAAATTGTTTTACATCTTGCCCAATCGTCCATTTAGTCCGTTCAGCAGGGGCAATTCCCCACGGATTACTTCTCTGTTCTGTGTTTTCAAAAAGATTAAGAAGTTCATTAGGAAATTTTGCTTCCATTTCTACTAAATGTCGTCTTAGCTTTATGATTTTTGGCATGTGTTCAATTAAAACCGGACAGACTTCCATACAACTTCCACAAGTCGTACAAGACCATATTGCATCCTCAGTAATACATCCTTCTCCTAATTCGCCAATAAGCGGTTGTTTAGGCGGTTTTCCTTCTTTCAAAATTAAGCTGTTTTCTATAAGGTTAATTTTAATGTCGTGGATAATTTGTCGCGGATTCAATGGTTTATCTGTGCTTGTTGCAGGACAAACATCTTGACATCTTCCGCATTCAGTGCATGAGAAGGAATCAAAAAGATCCTTCCAAGTAAAAAGGTCTATTCTGCCTACGCCGAACGTATTCCCTATTTTAAAATCTTCTCTTGGTTGTGTATTCGGTTTCTCAATACTCTTAAAATAACAATTAGGCACAGATGTTATTATATGCATGTGCTTGCTGAGCGGAAGAACTATTAGAAAGAGCAGGAGTACAATAGCATGAAGCCACCAAAAGAATATTTTTAAAAATTCTAAACCAGATGAAGAAACACCAATTATGGTTTGTGCTATTAAAGAAGATATCGGATTATAATTAGCGGCTAATTTATAACCTAATGCTATTTCGGCGGCATGCATGCCAAAAAATGCAATCATCAACAATCCAATAAATGACAAGATTAAAAAAGCTTCAAAACTTTTTGCTTTTACATATTGCGTGCTTAAATAAGCCGGTGGAAAGAAAATACGTCGGATAAAAGCAATCGAAATGCTAATAAGCGTTAAAAGAGAAATAATTTCGAAAATAAATGATAAAGGTTGATATATATTTTCCGGTAGTTTAGACAGACTTATAGAAGGAAAAAGTCCATTCAAAAGAAACTCGCCATTTGCAATAAGCAAAATAATAAACGACCAGAAAATGACGAAATGATTGAGACCGAAAACACGACTTACGACTTTTTTTTGGCCAAAGGCATAGATAAGCATGTAGCCGATTCGTTTTATGAAATGACTGAAACGGTCTTCGGGTTTCCCGAGAGCGATCAATCTGAAGCGTTTATAACAATTCCAAAGGAATATAATTATTGATGCGGCAAATAATAGACTAAATATTAAAACGTTCTCATTCATGGAATTCTCTTATAAATTCATGCATTCTTTTTTTGAGATTTTTTAAGTTCTCTGATTAAGTTTGTAATTGCTGGAACAACATCAAAAACGTTTCCAACAATTCCGTAGTGGGCAATTTGAAAAATAGGCGCATCTTTATCTCTATTGATAGCAATAATAATATCAGAATCTTGTATTCCAACAAGGTGTTGTATAGCTCCGGAAATTCCACATGCAATATACACTTTTGGTCTCACAGTTTTTCCGGTTTGACCGACTTGTCTTTCTACAGGCATCCAGCCGGCGTCAACAGCGCTGCGCGATGCTCCTACAACTCCGCCAATTTCATTTGCCAATTCCTGCAGAATAGAAAAATTTTCTTTTGCTCCCATCCCGCGACCGCCGGAGACAATAAAATCGGCTCCAGCGATATCGATATATTCTGCTCTATTAGTATCGGAATAAATTTCTAATACTTTAGCTAAAATTGCCTCCTCTTCAATGGGAAATGATTCTCTTATTATTTCTCCCTGTTTTTCTGGATTGTATTCAGGCATAGGCATTACGTGCGGACGTACCGTTGCCATCTGAGGTCTATAACTCTCGCATAAAATACTTGCCATTATATTACCGCCAAAAGCTGGGCGAGTCTGTAAAAGATGTTTATTTTCTGTAATTGATAAACCGGTACAATCTGCTGTTAGTCCGGTGCTGAGTTTAGTCGCAACCGCTCCTGCTAAGTCTCGTCCAAGTCCTGTAGCCCCCATCAGAAGTATTTCTGGTTTATATTTTTCTACTAGATAACAAACGCTGTTTAAATAAGGCGTAGTTCGATAGTGTTTAAAAATTGGCGCATCAAGGAGGTAGACTTTTTCTGCGCCATAAGCAAATGCTTCTTGGCAGAGTTTTTCAACTTCGTATCCAATTACAATAGCCGCAAGTTCTACATCTAAACTTTTAGCAAGGTTCTTACCGACGCCAAGAAGTTCCCACGATACTTTAGCCGATACTCCCGCTATTTGTTCAACAAAGACCCATACGCCTTTATAAGCGGCAATTTTTTGTTTTGCAGTTTTTTCCCCTTCATCAACTTCTTCAAGTTCATTTAAAGCTTTTGCTTTCTTTTTGTTGAACTCTTCGAGAATTATTAATTCTTCGGGAGTGAAAAACATTTCTAACGCCTCCGAAGGACAAACCTTTATACACTTTGCGCATCCGTTACATTTGGAAAGTATAAAAATAGGTTCGCCCAATTCATTCATTTCAATAGCATCTGTCGGACAGACACTCTGACAAAGCGCGCCGCAGGCGATACATTTGCCTTCAATTAGTCTTGCTTTGCCTCTTGGTTTCTTTATCGGTTTATCCATATCAACAATTAAAAAGAAAATATTTCCTTTTGAATAAGTTTTTGAACAAGAAGTTGAGCGGCGACTTTCGGATTGTTAATCCCATCGCCTAAAATTTCACCCTTCTCACGCTGTGGTGAAAAAATTTTAGTAACCTTTGTGGGAGAACCTTTCAGTCCTATCAAAGATGAGTCTAAACACAGAAATTTATTATTCCATATTTTAATTTCGGCATTAACTGAATAAAGGCGCCTTGGCACTGTAGAATAACGGGGTTGATTGATTTCCCTAACTACAGTAAGCACGGCTGGCAATGGGGCTTCAACAATTTCGTGTCTTCCTTCTAACTTTCTCCTTACGCGAATTATTTTGGCGTTAATATCCAAATGTTCAATTTTATCTACAAGAGTGAGTTGAATATTATTAAGACGAGTTGCTATGCCTGGTCCCACTTGGGCTGTATCGCCATCTATAGATTGTTTGCCGCATATAATAAGCCCGACCTCTTCATCTTGAGAAATTTTTTGAATTGCAGTAGTTAGCACATAACTTGTTGCTAAGGTATCAGCGCCTGCGAACGCTTTGTCTGATAGTAGAATTGCCTCATCAGCTCCTAAGGCGATGGCTTTTCTTAAAGCTATTTCACTGTTAGGAGGTCCCATAGTTAGAACCACAACTTTTAGCCCAAATCTATCTTTTAAAATTAAGCTTTCTTCTATCGCATGAGTATCGTAAGGATTGATAATAAAGGGAATCCCCTCGCGGACAAGAGTATTAGTAACAGGATCAATCTTCACTTGTGTTGTATCTGGAACTTGTTTGATACAAGCTATAACTATCATTTAATATTTCCTTCGTTGCATCAACAAATAAGTGTTTTCGTTATCATAAAAAACGTCTGTAAAACAGACGATTGGATAATTGTTCTTATTATAAAATAGATGTTTTTTTTAAAAGAAACCAAGACAAAGATTGGCTAAATTATTTTTGCATAAATTAAGTTGTTAAAGCGTCATTACAAGATAATCCACTTATTGAACAAACGATTTTTGGGCGACAATCAATGTTTTGCAAAGATTGAAAAGCGGGGTTTTTAAAAGTGATGTTGATTTTTAATTGCCAATTTATTATGTTTTTTATTAATAATCCTCGCAGGCAGATTAATTCATGAATTATAGAATTTTAATAGTAATAAGCGCTTAGCAAATTATTAATTATAATTTTTTGTAAAGTGGAATAATTATGAATGCAAAAATATCTGTGCGATTTATGGAGCTACTCTTCATTTCAGCTCTTCTTTCAACGAGCGTAATATCTCAAATATCAGATGATGCGATTGAATTAACGCTTCGCATACAGGAAGGAATATTTTTAGATTCCACTTTAGCGCGCAATATCGATTCAAGTCTTTTCATAGCAAGGTCTGAAAACGATACTCTAAAGTATATACATGTTTTTCCAAAATATCATTGCACAAGTATATTAGTATGGACAAATGAGCAATGGAGTTCAGCTTGGCGGATTGGAAAAATTTTAACA
>JBBIII010000059.1:0-15313 GCA_037446575.1 Ignavibacteriales bacterium | reverse complement strand
AATAATTATAGTAGGGGCGATTTCCACCAAAGTTGGACAAGCATGAATCACCACTCCTAAGTATAAATAGGAAAAAGAAAAATTAAGAAAATATTTTTTTGTTTGACTATCATTGCACCCTATGTTAATGCTGTAAAGATGAACATACCAAACCGTTACCCACAAGCACAGTAAAACTCTCGTCCGATTACGTCGATTGCAAAGAAGTTGGATTAAAATTTGACCTTCCGAAGGTTTTTTAGATAGAAATTTACTTTTTATGATCGATATAGCATCTCGATCTACAATTTAGGACGATTCGCTTAATCGTCCTTTTTTTCTTAAGTGATGGCATGCATTGAGTATTAGAATAAAGCATTTCTTATAAAATTCTACACTTGCACTTCTTGCAATCATTTTCTAAAGTACGAGTGTAGACATTAAAACATTTTGAGGAATTTAAACTATGAACATAGGAATTTTAAAAGAGGTATTTCCTTCGGAGCGAAGAGTTGCTTTAACGCCCGGCGGTGTGCAATCGCTTGTTAACCTAGGGGCTATTGTGTATGTAGAGCGCAATGCTGGCGCGCTAAGTTTTTTTTCAGATGATGAATACAGGGCTTCAGGCGGTACAATTGCTTATAGTTCAGAAGAAGTTATCAGTCGGTCTGATATAGTTCTGAAAATAGCTCCGCCGACAGAATCTGAACTTAATACGTTGCGCGAAGGGCAAACGCTTTTCTCGGCTCTTCATTTAGCGATTGCAAAACGTAAAACTATTGACACACTTCTGAATAAAAAAATTACTGCAATTGCTCATGAATTAATAGAAGACGAGCGAGGCAATTTACCTATAGTCCAAACTATGGCAGAAATTGCGGGACAAATATCAATACAGGTAGCCGCACATTATCTTCAAACGCGCGAAGGCGGACGCGGCGTGTTGCTGGGAAGTATTCCTGGCGTTCCAGCCGCAGATGTTTTAATACTTGGCGCCGGCACGGTTGGTCGAACCGCTGCGCGTGTAGCGTTGGGACTTGGGGCAAAAGTTATGATTATCGATAAAAACATCAATCGTCTGCGCGACGTAGAAAATTTATTCCAATGGCGCGTAGCCACAGCGATATCAGACCAGTACAATATAGAATGCGCAGTGCGCGAAGCAGATGCCGTAATTGGCGCTGTGCTTCTAAAAGGCGAAAAGACTCCGCATCTAATTTCTGAAAACTTAGTTAAGCAAATGAAACCCGGCGCGGTTATAGTTGATATTTCAATTGACCAAGGCGGTTGCGTTGAAACAAGCAGACCTACAACATTATTAGATCCAACTTACATTTTACATGGAGTTGTGCATTATTGCGTTCCGAATACACCGGCGTCTGTTCCTCGAACCGCAACAGTTGGCTGGACTAATGTTTTACTTCCATTTTTACGCGAAGCGACAGAACTTGGAATGGAGCAGGCGCTTAAAGCCGATGTCGGACTTTCAAAAGGCGTTTGTACTTTCCGTGGTCTATGTGCAAATCGCGCGGCTGCAAAAGCATTTGATATCAAAAATTACGACATCCAGCAATTATTAAATTCTACCTCAGCCACAACCTGATAGGTAAAAACATGAATTGGCTCAATCAATATAAATCGAAAACCGTATCAGTTGACGAAGCAGTTAGCGTTGTCAAGTCGAACGATAAAATTTTTATCAGCGGAAACGCCGCCACTCCGCTTCTTCTAACAAATGCGCTTGCAAAAAGAGCTTCAAATTTGACAAACGTTGAAGTCAACCACGTGTTATTATTAGGGGACGACCCTTTATCGAAACCCGGAATGGCTAAACATTTTCGGCATAATTCTCTTTTTGTCGGACCTGGAGATAGACAATCAATAGCTGAAGGAAATTCTGATTATGTGCCGGTGCATCTTTCGCAAATTCCTAATCTTTTTCACTCGGGGTATGTTCCACTCGATGTTGCGCTAGTTCATTTATCTCCACCGGACGCTCACGGATTTATGAGTTTTGGTGTTGAATGCGGCGCATCGAAAGCTGCTGCAGAAAACGCCAAAATTGTGGTTGCACAGGTAAATGAAAAAATGCCGCGTACGCTTGGCGATGTTTTCATTCATGTTTCCCGCGTGCATAAAATTGTCGAATGCTCAGAACCGGTTTTAGTATCTAAACGTGGAGATTCTTCTGATATTGAGGGGCGGATTGCAGATTTTATTGCGCCGCTTATAGAAGATGGGGCTACTTTGCAGTTAGGTATTGGCGGAATTCCGGACGCAGTTCTTGCTCGTATTGAAGGAAAACAAGATTTGGGCGTTCACACCGAAATGATGTCCGATGGCGTTATGAAAGCAATCGATAAAGGCATCATTACTAACAGAAAAAAAACTTTGCACCCTGGCAAAGTTGTTTCTACATTTGTTTTAGGCACTTCGCAATTGTATGAATATGTGCACAACAACCCTCTATTCGAACTTCATCCATGCAACTATACAAATAATCCGTTTATCATTGCTCAAAATGAAAAAATGGTTAGCATTAATTCCTGCATCGAAGTTGATATTACCGGACAAGTCTGTTCCGATTCTATTGGTACAAAAATTTACAGCGGTTTTGGCGGACAGGTAGATTTTGTTCGAGGCGCCGTTTATTCCAAAGGTGGGAAAGCCATTATTGCGCTCCCATCTACAACAAAGAACGACACAGTATCGCGCATCGTTCCACAGTTAAAGCCTGGCGCCGGCGTTGTAACCTCGCGCGCCGATGTTCATTTTGTTGTTACAGAGTTCGGCGCTGCAATGCTGCATGGAAAAAATCTTCGTGAGCGCGCAGAAGCTTTAATTGCTATTGCGCATCCGAATTTTAGAAATCAACTCGAAGATTATTTTAAAAACCTTTATAAAGCATGAGAATAATTTATTTAGCTATATTGTATTCCCAGTTCAGACTAAATTGTTGGAATTTCTGTAATTACTCAGTATGATTATAATATTGAATAATATACAACACCCGCCTGAACGACATAGTCGGGCGGGCAGATCACTCTGATGAAACAAGAGTTTCGCTGTTTTTTTATCTGTATCTGTCTTGTGCTTTTTCTGCGTTCACCCCTTCGGTGTTATCAGTGTTCTATAATTAAAATTTTTTTGATTCTTAATGAAACTTAAAAAGATTTATTTTTGTTAAAGACTTTCAAAATTCCATAACTAAGAAAGAAAATTATTTTGTTAGGTTCCGCTGTTATTTGGATTGCATTTGTTTCTGCATTAGTTGCTTCCGCTCTTTATTTTTTTTCTATAAAAAGCAAAAAGTTTATTACGTTAGCACGTATATTTTTCCATATTTCAATATATAGCACCATATTGGCTTCTATATTATTGTTGCTATATATACTTCAGCATCGCTTCGAATTTAATTATATTTGGGCTTACAGTTCGCGCGAACTACCGACCGCTCTATTAGTTACAACTTTTTGGGGGGGGCAAGAGGGGAGTTTACTTCTTTGGGCTTTAATAGCGGCTTTCATCGGCTTATTTATAAAATCATACAGTAAGCAAAAAGGAATTGAGAGTTATGCAATATCAATTTATTCATTTATTATGTCCATACTTTTGCTTTTAATTGCTGTTAAATCTCCGTTTCAATATCTGTGGGAAGTATATAAAGAAGCGCCGGTAGGTTTTATTCCGCAAAACGGAAGAGGATTAAATCCATTATTGCAAAATTTTTGGATGATAATTCATCCCCCCGTGCTATTTATAGGATTTGCATCTCTTGCTGTTCCGTATGTAATTGCTGTAGGTTCACTTTGGCAAAAAAAATATAAAGATTGGATTCATATAACGCTTCCATGGGTTTTATTTGGCGCTATATCGCTTGGAGCCGGTTTGATTTTTGGCGGGTATTGGGCTTATGGAGTGCTTGGCTGGGGGGGATGGTGGGGCTGGGACCCTGTTGAAAATTCTTCACTCGTTCCATTTATAGTTGCAGTTATACTAATACACACGATGTTGATTCAGATGCGAACCGGCAGACTCGTAAAAACGAATTTCATTCTTGCTGTGCTCGTATATTTACTTGTAGTCTATAGCACATTTTTAACTCGGAGCGGAATCTTATCAAACGTTTCTGTCCATTCTTTTGTCGATCCAGGGGGACTCGCTTATTCTTTAATTGTGTTATGGCTCTTCGTTATAGCTATCGTCGGTTTTGGAATGATTATTTTAAGAAGAAATGAACTAAAACATGAAACCGCTACAAGTCCTTGGCTTACACGTGAATCAATTCTATCGTTTGCATTTATTGTAATGGGATTATGTGCGGCAATAATTTTAATAGCCACAAGTAAACCGTTATTTTCTGATTCAGCTGTTGAACCATCTTTCTACAACAAAACAAATCTTCCTTTTGCTATACTAATGACATTACTGCTTGCCATTAGCGTTAGAACCAAATGGAATCAGGAAGAAAAAAAGCAAACAATTAAATCGCTAATCATTCCTGCCGTACTTGCAATTATTATACTTATAGTTTTATTTTTTTTCGGATTGAACGATTTATTTGCCGCTTTGTTAGTATTAACTTCGTTGTTTGCTTTGCTTGTAAGCGTGCATCGAGGATATCAAATTGCAAAAGAGCAACCTCGGTTTCTTGGCGGCGTGTTATCGCACATCGGGTTGGCTTTGCTGTTCATCGGAATAATAGCTTCAGGAAAATATGGTCAGAAAAAACCAATTTCGCTTCCAATAAATCAACCCGTTGTTGTATTTGGCGATACATTAATCTATACCGGTGCTTCTGCTACGAAGGATGGTAAGTACAAATTTCCAGTGAAGTTGATTAAAAATAATAGAACAGATGTATTGGAACCTGTAATGTTCGAAAGCTCGTATAATAAAAGCGTTATGCGAAATCCGGATTACATAAGTTTTTTAGATAGAGATTTTTATATTGAACCTGTTTCGATTGAGGAAGGATGCTCTATTGAAAATGAACGTACAATTATTCTTCCAAAGGGAGACTCTCTATTATTTGGTCCGATGCAAATTACATTCAAGCGGTTTGATTTTAGCGCTAAGAATAGAGAAAAAATGATAAGTTCGAGCGATGCCATGACAATTGGCGCTGTTTTGGAAGTTAAAACGAGAAGCGAAGTTCAAATGATGAAACTAATAACCACATTTAATATGCACGGACAACCAGAACCGAAAACTGTTTATCTAAAAAATAGTTCTATTGGATTTCAGCTTTTATCGATGAATGTTGCATCGTCAAAGGAAAGCAAATCAACTATTCAGGTAAAAATTATTGGTTTAGAAAGCATTGCTGAAAATAGACTTCATAAACCTGAAACCCTGATAGCTGAAATCAGCGTAAAACCATTTATGAATTTAGTATGGATCGCGGCTTTTTTGATAATACTTGGTTGTACTGTGGCTATGATAAGAAGATTTAAACAAAGTGATGAATAAAAGAAAATTTGCAGAACATTTTATTATGAACAAAAAAGGCGACTCACAACAGTCGCCTTCTTTGTTTTCAATTCACAGTTTTATTTTATTGTCTCTTTCCAATAAACATATTTACTTTGTTGATGTATCAATGCAATTTCTTTTGGAATAATGCGAAGAACAGCTTTCGCAAGCGCATTGTCAAAATCTTCTTCTAAAACAAACCTTACCTTAAAGTACATATCATGTTCCTTGTTTTTTGCATCTATTGCATCACTACGCGCTGCTTTCCAAATAAAAGCCGGGTCAAATTTTAATCTAATATACGAAATTCTATACCCCCCTTTTATACTATCCGCCAATTCAACATAAGGATTTTCAGGAATAATACATTCGACTGTCGGAAGATCGTACGGCGATTCAATTGTAGTCGGACTTTTAAGCGAGTAAATTTCTTTATCGGCGTCATATGAGTCGAGAATCGCTTTAAACCATACGCCAAATGTCTTTCTATCTAGTTTCATTTCTTTAATATGTTTTGACAATTTGTCAATAAATCCTTGGCGTATGCGTATAGCACGAGCTTGAAATTCCGGCGTTGTTTCAAACTCTCCGCGTCGACCTATTTCTACGTTGACTTCATCTACGGCGTCTCTTAAATAAATCCACTCGGTTTTAATTAAATTCGAAAATGCATCGGCAGACATTTCTTCATCTTGTTGAACTGTTTGCTGTGCCTGTAAGTACATCGGGAAAAAAAACATTAATACTAATGGAATGACTATATAACTTTTCTTATTCATATTCTACCCTTTCTACGGAGTTAATATGCAGTACCTTTCTAGACTTTAGCATAGATTCATCAAATTCAAATATATAAGTTTTCTTTAAAATTGCACCTGAAAGTTTTCTTATTATTCTATTTATTGGCTCTTTTCAATTATATCTACTAAATCTTCCGCTTTTGCTTGTTTAGCAATACAAATGTTTTTATACCCTAATAGATACAATGTTTCGGCGGTTGTATTGTTAATTGCAAACGCAGTCAAGGCGTTAGTATCAATATTTCCAAAGTATTCGGCAAAATTAACCGCGCTCGAAGAACTAAAAAAAACTATAACATTAATTTGATTTTTTGTTATAAGGTCAGTGATGGGCTTTAAATCTACTGAACCTGAAATTTCTGCGTTAAAAACAATAACTTCTTCGATATTAGCCCCCATTTCGCATAGTTGTTTGGAAAATGTATTGCAAGCGATTTGACTTATGGGAAATAAAATTTTTGACCCCTTCAATTGATGAGATTGTAGCGATGCGGCAAGTTCTTGGGTAGATGGATGTTTGGTGGATGTTAGCACAGAAAAACCGCTCGATTCAATTGTTCTTCGTGTTAAATCGCCTATGGCATAAATATTCCGAGTTGATAATGTATCAAGAGCTTGTGGGCGAATTGCGCGAATTCTTTCTATAAATTTTACTACAGAATTTTTACTCGCAAAACATACAGCTTGATATTCCGCTAACTTCCAGATAACTTTATCGCACTTCTCCCAAGAAACAGGGTCTTTTATTTCGATAGATGGCAGGCAAAATATCTTAGCTTCGCGCTGTTCGAGCATTTTTTTTATTTCCACCAATTGATCAGGCGCTCGCGCTATAAGAATTGTTTTTCCCTTTAAGGTAGTTTTACAGTTACTGTTCATTTGCAATCAGCATCTATAAGAGATTAAATATATAATTTAAAGTTTTTCGTTTCTTGCTAAGAAACAGGTCAATGTAACCTGAAAGTACGGCGTTCTATTCAAACAAATGTAATTGGGGCAATGCTTGTTTTACACGGTTGACAATAAAATCAAGGTCGCTTTGTTTATTAACAAAATCCAAATTATCGCTTTCGATAATTAAAAGCGGACCAAGTTTATATCGATTAATCCAATCCTCATAAAGCGTGTTTAAGGTTTCTAAATAAGATCTTTGAATAGATTTTTCAAAATCTCGCCCGCGCTTTGAGATTTGATTAATAAGCGTATCTACACTAGCGCGTAGATATATCATTAAATCAGGCGGTTTCAGATATTCCATCATCACGTGGAATAATGATACGTAGTTGGTGTAATCTCGATCTGTCATTTTTCCGATGTCGTGAAGGTTATGGGCGAAGATCTCAGCGTCTTCGTATATCGAGCGGTCTTGAATAACTGATTCACTCGATTCAACAATTTCTTTATGACATTTGAAACGATTGGCAAGAAAATATATTTGTAGATGAAATGACCAGCGAGACATATCTGCATAAAAATCTGCCAAGTAAGGATTGTCGTCAACTGATTCGAAATAGGGCTTCCATTTAAAACGCTCGCCAAGTAAGCGAGCGAGAGATGATTTACCGGCGCCGATGTTTCCAGAGATTGCTACAAAGAGAGGTTGTGAGGGCATATTTTATAATTTATATTGAGAATAAAAAAGTTATTTTTCGCATGTAAGCAAAATTTATTTTTTTGTATTTACTCAGCATATCATCTAGTATCGTCATTCCCGTCCCGCTTCGCAGAATTTCCAAAATTCAGATATCGGTTTAATTATCCCATATTCCTTTCCGGATTATTTAGGAACGTCAATAATTTTTATTTTTTTATTGGTTCTATCAAAAAACTAATGTCGAAAGCTTTTACAGAATGCGTAAGCTTGCCAATTGAAATTATATTGACGCCTGTGCCAGCAACATCTGCAACATTTTCTAATGATATATTGCCTGAGGCTTCGAGCTGAGTTCTTCCGCTTGTTAAGCGCACAGCTTGACGCATCTGTTCAAGGCTCATATTATCTAACAAAATTCTATCTACACGAAGTTTCAACGCTTCGCGTAGTTCGTCTAAATTGCGAACTTCGACTTCAATTTGTCTGTTTCTTTTATCCTTCTTACGAACGCGTTTAACCGCTTCTGTAATTCCGCCGGCGGCGGCAACGTGGTTCTCTTTAATTAGCGCCATATCAAACAACCCGAACCGATGATTTTGTCCGCCGCCAAGTCGTACCGCCCATTTATCCAAAATACGTATTCCGGGTGCTGTCTTTCGCGTATCAACTATTATTACTTTTGTTGAGCTGGCGGTATTTGAAGCTTTTACAAAAGCATGCGTTAAGGTTGCAATGCCCGACATACGTTGTAAAAAATTTAAAGCCGTTCTTTCTGCGGTTAATAAAGCTCTCCCATTTCCTTGTACCGTGGCAATAATTGATCCTTTAGCAACTTCTTTTCCGTCTGTAACATGCGGAGAGAAGATCATTCGCTTATCTAAAACTTTAAAAGTTTGTTCTGCAACTTCCAAGCCGGCAATAATTCCAGATTCCTTCGCAATAATTGCACCGGTTAAAGCAAAACGTTTTGGCACAGCGCTTAGGGTCGTGATATCACCATCACCTATATCTTCTTTAAGCGCCCGCTTTATAATATTATTAATATTTCGTAGTTCTTTTTTAGTCATAGCACAATATACAAAAGGATTGCAAGAAGTGAATAGTTTATATTATTAGTTTTTTCTAAATATAACTATTCGGTTTGAGTTAGTGCCCTTTTCGTTATTATCAATTCCCCAAATTTTTGAAGTCTTGGTAAATTTTTGTTTGTTAATTATTATTCCTATACAGTAGAAACCCGCTTTTATTCCGAGCGGCACAACATGTTCATCGAGCAAAAGTTTTTTGTTTTTGACTTCGCCAACCTCAAATGCGACGAATCCGCGTGGTTTTGTGATTCGATAAAGTTCTCTGAATACGCCTAACATCACTGCAGACCATTCTTGCAATGATTTCGATATTGTAATTGATTTAGATATAGTTTTAGCATTAAGATTATTGAACCAACATCTGAGCCAGTTATCCTGAATATAATCAACAACATCTAAAAATGGGGGAGAGGTTACTGTTAGCTGGATAGAGTTATCTCCTATAGCTTTTGTTTCTCTTGCGTCTGAGGAAATGAAGAGCGCTGTTTCAGCGACATGATTAAGATTATGACGGTCGAATATAGTTACATCAGTTAAAAGCGTTTTAGATTTTTTTAAGATAATGGCGCGTGTATCTTTATATTCTGGTTTTTGATTAAACTTCTGATTTATTTTGTATTGACTCTCGGGGCTAACTGCTTGATTCGGTGGCAACGTATATACGGAAAAAAAACCTACGGAGTGACCTGTCAATCTGTTTGTAGATACCATTCTAATCCATTTGTCAACGTTATCTTCAATTCCTTTAGCTGAACGTTCATCTAAGTAATTTTTTATTGACACAATTTCTGCTTCCGTTTTAAGATGATAAAACATCGAGAGATCAATATCTGCCTCGGCGTTTTCATCCAGCGGAATTTTATCTAATCGCTCGACTAATTCTTCAAATGTAGGTGGAAGTAATCGAGGTTTGCACAAAATTCTACTAAGTGGATTTATATCGTTGGATATTATTTTTCTATTAAGCAAGCCGGCTTCGAGAATAGTCGTGCCCCGACCGCTAAATGGATCATATACAATATCATTTTCGTTTGTTAAAAGTTCGATAAAAAATCGTGGAAGTTGCGGTTTGAAACAAGCGCGGTATGAAATTTCGTGCAAAGAATGCGCCTGCCTTTGTCGAGAAGTCCAAAATTCTCCAATGTAGCGCGGAATAGATTTACTCGAAATATCTATCTCTTCGACTGTGCTGAGGCGATATTGTATTTCGTCCATCAACCTATCCAGGAAAGGACGATCTTTCTTCGGTATTTTTGATTTAACAGGAGACATTACTTATGATAATAATGTTGATCAAATCCATACAATTTTTACTTGTTTTTCAAGTTGTTTAAATTCCTTATCACCAGTTACCAAATCTGCCTTTTTGATGATGGCTGTAGCTGCAGCAAATGCATCTGCAAAAGATATTTTATTATGTGCTTTCAGATGTGACGCTAATAAAGTTAATTCTTTATTCACTTCAATTAGTTCGATTGGATAACGTAAAATCGTACGTGCGTATAATTCTGCTTTTTCCTCGCCCCCTTCTCGTAGCGATATATAGTACATTTCCCCCCAATTTACCCAGCATAAAAATATTTCTGCTTGATTCGAAAGCGCTTTCTTGAGAATTTCTGCTACCAACTTGCATCCTTTTTCTCCTTCAGCGTATGCCAAAAGCGCGTAGCTATCGAGGACATATCTTTTCATAACTCACGTTCTCTTTTCTTTTCTTCAATAAGGAAACGCTTTAGCTTCCCCTTTGTTTTAAGGAAACCTATGTTAGAATCAATCATTTCTGGGGTTAGGGGCGAAAGAATTATTTCTCCGTCTTTATCCATAAAATGAATACGCGTTCCATTTTTTATTTTATATTTGTTCCGAAGTTTTGATGGAATTACTACCTGCCCTTTTATTGTTACAATTGAAGTTTCCATTATTACTCCTAAATTTAAGATGTTAAAATAGTATGATTTATAATAACTATTATAACATGATTATAAATGTAAGTCAATAAACATAATGTATTACACTATAAATAATTCTTACACGTATGTTATCTTACACTAATCCTGATGGAAGTCGAGGTGAAGAGATAAGTTTTGTAAATTCCTCCCATCGTTTTTCCGGTTTGTCCGGCGTTCCGCCGCGATGCTCTATAAATTGTCGGACCAAGTCTAAGCCCAAATTATAATTTATGACATAACTCCGGTATTGATCAAAAAATTTTGTGCGTTGCATAGCTCGTTCAGGCGACATTAAAGCATAGTTAATTAGCCATTGAGCTGCATCTTCACGCGATATTTCTCCGTTAAGATAGCGACGTGCCGCTTCATTGCCAGCATAACTTAGTTTAGCAATAAGTTTTTGTAATTTGGTATAATCTTCCGCAAGATTGCTATCTAACCCTGCTAAAGGGAATAGTTTATCCCGTTCGAACTCCATACGTTCATTTCCAGGAAAAGCCACTTCAATGCCGAAGTTTGCAGTCCCTTCTGCAATTAAAGACTGTGAACTGAAAAGTGGATAGACCATAAATTCGACCCAGCCAAAATTTCTTGCAAAAGCCGTTTCTAACAGGCAATTATATACATGATGACCGGGGTAACCTTCATGCGCCGCAAGGTCTATTGCACGTTCCAAAAAAATCGGTAAATCGGTATTAATTTGAATTAGACTCTCATTTTTTCCCTTGTACCAATTATAACCGCTCCAAGATTTGTTTTGAACATATTCCAATTGAAATTTCTCGTTTTCGGGCATATTAATATGCTCTTTTGTGCGCCATCGGCATTCGTTAATGGCAAAATTAAACACTCTTTCAATTTTATCTGACGCGATAATTACATTGTTGCGAAATTTTTCTACGCGCTCTGGCACATTTCCTTTTCCAGGAATTAATGTATCAATTTCGTTCACAATTCTTTTAAAATGTTCTTCAGAGAAAACCGGCGGCTCTACATCGTAATATGCTTTTGCCTCTTCGTCAAAAGAAAGCTTTTTGCCTTGCAGAACTTCTGCGCGAGCAATAAGCGAAGAAATTTGTTTTAATAAATATTGATGACGCAATTGCAGAATATCTTCTTTTCGCTTGCTGTCGAGTTCTTCTAAATTTGATTTTAAATTATTAGCTTCATCAATTATCACTTCGTAAGATTTTTGCGCAGACTTAACATCCTCCTGCCATTTAGGTGGACCGTAATATGCATCTACATAATCAGAATCGTGTTGGCCTACGGCAAGAACAAGTTTTACATAAGGTTCTGCAATTTTATTCATTGCTTGATTTAGTTTTTGCGACATCGATAGTCCTGTTTATTTAAATGTTATCTCTTTTCCGGAAATTATGCGATAGGATGGTTTGTATTTTTCTTGAACCTTTTTTGAATGATGCATTGGCGGATAATTATTTTTTTCCATCTCTTTAAAATAATTGCTAACCACTGATTTTTTGAACGGAAGTTTTTTATCTTCTGCTAATTTTTCTATATCTCGTAGAAAAATCTTTAACATATCGAGCGACGGCTTAAATTCAATCGCTGTTTTCAGCATAGCCGAAAATAATTTTTGTGCTTCATACTTTTGCGCCTTAAAGGATCTAAGATTTACACGCGCCATTGCGCTATCCGATCTTAACAACTCAATCAACGGCTCTGTTCCCGATGCTTCGACTGACGATAATTCTTCCCGCAAATACTTTAATGCCCGAATTGTATCCGCCATTATATGCTCATTTCCCATCGCCGCTTGATACGCAAGCTTGTAAAGGTCTTGAATTTCCAGCTCGGGATATTTCTTTACTTCATCAAGAACTGCATTCCTGATATTGGTCGAAGAGGCAGATTTCATAGAATTGAATATTATAAAAATGGCTACGCCAAAAAAAATTAAAATGCCTAACTTCATTTTATCTTCCTTATAACCGTGTAAATCAGCTTCATCTGTGTTATCTGCCTGCCCGACTACGTCGTTCAGGCGGGTGTTCTATTTATTTACGAGACATTTAGAATGCTTATTGTTATACCTGCCAATCAATTTACAAAAAACTCCAATATCTTTTCTGCAGGCGCCAACCGAGTCAGGGTTAGCAAATTCTGCATACCGGCATGAAAAATCGCAAAATTTGGGCAAATTAGCTCTTTCCACTTTTCTCGATTTCGCTTTTTCTTTTTTCGTCTTTTTCCGGCTTTTCATATCTCGTAACAGGTTTTGAAGAAATCGCAATTACAGGTTTAATTTCCTTTAGCCAAAAATCTCCTTTATAGTACACCCTTTCTAAAAATAAACCGGATGGTGGAGCTGTAAATTTTGCCGGCTCGTCAGATTTTGAGTGCAAAAATTTCTTTACTTCATTTAACGGCAGATTGCCGCGCCCAACTTCTACCAGAACGCCAACAATTTGACGTACCAGTTTCCAGATGAAATGCGAACCGACGATACGTATCAATATCAAATCGCCAGCATCTTGAATATCAATCAAATTGATATGCACTTTAGTTGATTTTTCTTCAGGATCATCGGCGGTGAAAGATTGGAAATCTTTTAACCCGACAAACATTTCTGCTGTTTGTCGCATTCTGGATACGTCAAGTGTATCTTTAATCCACCAAACTAATTTTTTACCAAAGGCGGAACGGCGGCGGGAAATTTGATATAAATAACTCCGTGCCATTGCATCGTGACGCGCATGAAAATCTGCCTGAGCTTTTTCTACTTCGATGATATTAATATCGGCAGGAAGTTCATCGTTTAATTTCATTCGTATAATTTCGGGAGCAAGCATTGTTTTTACATCCAAATGTGCTACCTGCTGAAGAGCATGAACCCCGGCATCTGTGCGCCCTGAGCCGTAAAATTCAAATTTATGAGTTCCAAACACTTTTCCGATAGCGGCGTTTATTTCACCCTGCACTGTGCGCGCATTTTTTTGTACCTGCCAGCCGCTAAAACGAGTCCCTTCGTATTCGATAATAAGTTTGAATTTTGCCATCGGTTAATAAGATAAGGATTAGTTATTTATGAAACCAAAAGCAATGTTTGCTTAGTAGGGACGTTCAATTGAACGTCCCTACTTTATTCTCCGCCTACGTGAATTACATCATCACCAAACTTATTTCTTAATTTATCTACAGCTTTCAAAACTGTCTGTTTTTTATTGTTTGCCGGGATTAAAGACAAATCCATTTGCCCGGCTTCTTTGAAGTTCGATAACCGTACACCGAGAAGCCGTATCGGGAGTTTTCGTTTGTATGATTCTTCGAAAAGTGAATTTACAATCGGCCGGATGGTCGAATCATCGTTTGTCGGTTCGACAGTAATTGCATGCGTGGTAGTTTTGAAATCAGAATAACGTAGCTTGATTGTAATAGTGCGGGCTTTCCAGTTATGCCGGCGAACACGCGAGCAAACATCTTCAAGCAATTCATTTAGAATTTTCTGTAACTCTTTTCTATCACAAATGTCTTTAGCAAAAGTCTCTTCGCGCGAAATGCTTTTTGCGTCTCCTCGTTCGCCAATCGTATCCGAACCCGAACCGCTTGCCGCATAATGAATCCATGCGCCATGCTTGCCAAGAATTTTGATAATCTCGCTTTCAGATTTCGATTGGATATCGGCGACTTTATTAAAATCTTTTAAGCGTAAATACGCTTCTGTCTTTTTACCGATTCCGGGAATTACATTGATATCGAGCGGTGCAAGAAATTCGGCTTCTTTGCCGTGCGGAATAAAAGTAACTCCATTTGGTTTAAACTGATTGGCGGCTATTTTCGCAATGGTTTTATTTGAGCCAAGTGCAATTGTGCATGGAAGTTTAAATTCATCCATAACAATTTTTTGAATTGTTCTCATAAATCCGGGGAGGTCGTTATTATACAAATGTTCGCATCCTGTAAAATCCATATTCATTTCATCAATAGAGGCGCGCTCTACAACCGGCGCAAGTTCGCACATTCTGTTGTAAAGCTTTTTTGATATGCGCCCGTACTCGCCGTGATTTCCATGGACAATAATGAGATTCGGACACAAGCGCATGGCTCTTGCAGTGGGCATAGCAGAGTGGACGCCGAACTTGCGCGCTTCGTAAGATGCCGACGCTACTACTCCACGACCTGTAGCGATTCCGCCGACAACTACCGGTCTACCAACGAGAGTCGGATTTTTTATTCGTTCGACAGAAACAAAGAAACAGTCGAGGTCAAGGTGCGCGATATATTTCTTTTGTTCTTTCATCGAATAATTTATTGTGAAAGATATATAAAGATTTGTTCCAACAAAAGACAGAAAATAAATTATTTATGGGAGGTAATGATAATCTATTAAGAAAAAAAGCAGGCGTGCATTAATGCATATCGGGAGTTCAACCCCAGTATAGCAATTGAGGGTTTTCTGCAAAA
>JBBIII010000058.1:0-15413 GCA_037446575.1 Ignavibacteriales bacterium | reverse complement strand
CAAAATTTTCCCTTGCTTTCCTAAAATTACTATCGTATTATTACGATATAAGAAATATGGGCATCTCGAAAAAAGAAAAATTCAGCAAAAACCAAAATCAATTAGCAGATTTAGCTAAAGCGCTTGCGCATCCGGCACGAATTGCAATTCTGCAATTTTTAGCTGAAAAGGATGTCTGTATGTGCGGTGATATCGTTGAAGAACTTCCTCTCTCGCAGGCAACTGTTTCCCAGCATCTTGCAGAGCTGAAAAATGCCGGTCTCATCAAAGGAGAAATCGAAGGACCAAAGGTCTGCTATTGCATCAACAAAAAGGCGTGGAACGAAGCAAAACAACTTCTTTCACAATTTATGTCTGATGTAAAATTGTGCTGTTAAAATTTTTTAAATACAACTATCGTAATATTGCGATAATATTTTTATAGGAGAACATATATGGATAATGAGCAAGAAATAAAAAAAATGGTGAAAGAAAAATATGGAGCCATTGCTAACCAAACCAAAGAACAAAATCAATCTTCATGCTGTGGGAGCGGTTGTGGTTGTTCAAATGTAGAGTTCACAATTATGGCAGAAGATTATTCAAAGCTCCCCGGTTACAATCCGGATGCGGATCTTGCGCTTGGATGTGGCTTGCCAACAGAGTATGCAAAAATAAAATCTGGTGATACGGTAATTGACCTTGGCTCAGGAGCCGGCAATGACTGCTTCGTCGCGCGCTCAATTGTAGGAGATTCCGGCATTGTTATCGGCATAGATATGACAGAATCGATGATTACTAAAGCTCGTGCAAATGCTTCAAAACTCGGATACAAAAATGTAGAATTCCGTTTCGGAGATATCGAATATATTCCAATCCAAGAAAATACTGCCGACGTAGTTGTAAGCAATTGCGTTATGAACCTTGTGCCGGATAAAAAGAAAGCATTTGCAGAAACATACAGAATTTTAAAATCGGGCGGACATTTTTGTATTTCCGATATTGTTCTGAGCGGAGAACTTCCGAAAGAGTTGAAAGAAGAAGCAACCTTATATGCCGGATGTATTGCAGGCGCTGTTCAAAAAGAAGAATATTTGCGCATAATACAAGGTGCCGGCTTTACAAATATTACTATACAAAAAGATCGGAAGATTGATATTCCAAATGAAATATTAGAAAAATTTTTAACAGTTGAACAATTAAACGCTTATAATCAAAGCAATGTTGGCATCTTTAGCATTACGGTTTATGCGGAGAAATGACAAAGATGGACAAAATAATGCGTATCCTAATCCTTTGCACAGGCAATTCCTGCCGAAGTCAGATGGCGGAAGGTTTTTTGAAATCATTTGACAACAGATTCAAAGTATTTTCCGCAGGAACAAAACCCGCCTCTCATGTTTCGTCGCGTGCAGTTCAAGTGATGAAAGAAATCGGAATAGACATCAGTAATCACTATCCAAAACTTGTAGATCAATTTCTTTCCGAATCTTTCGATTATGTTATTACTGTATGCGATAATGCAAAAGAAACCTGCCCTGTCTTTATGGGCAAAGTCGCACATCGTCTACATATCGGTTTCGATGACCCTGCGGAAGCGACCGGGACGGAAGAAGACGTAATTACAGTATTCCGTAAAGTTAGGGATGAAATAAAGAAAAAGTTTTACGGAATTCTATCAGTCCTTGCTTATTAAACTTAAATCCGATAAATTTTGAGCAATAATTCGCATTATAAATTCTTAATTATAGGTGTATTATGGCTACTCCTCATAACTTGAATTATTTAACCATTCTATTACTATTAAGTCTACACTATAATACCACGCCTGCAAAAGAAATTAATCTTAAGTCTGCTGTAACAAAAGTTACCGTTTATACTGATAGAGCATTAATTACACGCACGGCTAAAGAAAATATTGTTACTGGTGTAAACTCCTTAATTATTAATCATCTACCGGCTACTTTGATTGATCAATCCCTGCGTATTTCTGGTCTATCGGAAAAAACTGTTAAAATTACAGATATAAAAATCGAACAGAAATATCTTGATACGATTCCAGAGATTAGAATTTCAGAGCTTAATAATCGCTTAAGGAATTTACAAACCGAAAAGAATGCGTTAGAACGAAAAAGCAATTTACTAAAATCACAATTAGGTGTTATCGACGCACTTCGTGATAATTACTCAAAAAGTTTAACCGGGCCAAATCCAACACAAAAAGCATCAATTGAAGAATGGGATAAATTGCTTCTTTTCATTGAAAAAAAGAAAACTGATTATTCTGAAAAAATAGAATCTATAAAGCAGAAAATTGATAGCAAACAGGAAAAAATTAAAGCATTAGAAACGGAAATTCAAAATACAACACAATATTCAACTAAAGAAGAAAAACAAGTAATAATAACTATTAATGCATTACAATCGTGTCCTATACAAATTGAAATATCATATTTAATTTCAGAGGCAAGCTGGACTCCAATATACGAAGCCCGAATCAATTCATCAGATAAAACGTTACAATTATTTTACTCCGGTCTTGTCCGTCAAAGTTCTGGTGAAGATTGGAATAACATTTCATTAACTCTTTCTACAGCAAAGCCAGCTATAAGTAGTAAAAAACCAAACATTTTCCCATGGTACATTGATATAACGACACCTGCTATTTCCCGTACTGGTTATCCCAGCAGGAAAAAAATATCAATCAGCCAGCCTCTTTCAGAAAGAACTACTTTTTCGAATTCAATCACAGGCAAGGTATTAGATGCTGACTCAAACGAACCACTAGTCGGCGCAAATATCGTTTTAACTGGAACATCTTTAGGCTATTCAACAAATATTGATGGTTACTATGCCATATACAACATCCCAGAAGGAAATTATTCTTTAAGTATCTCATTCATCGGGTACAAGAGAGAGGTTATTCATAATATTAGAATTTCAAAATCCTACGGAGTTCGCCAAAATATTTATCTTCAACCTTTAGCAATTGAAAGTGAAGAAGTAGTTGTAATGGCACAGACGAAATCGTCCGAAGAATCCGCATTATCTCAATACAATGTTATTGAACAAGTAGAATCAGTTACTTCTACAGAGCTTACATCATCGAATTTTAAAATTAGTTCGAAACAGTCTATATCAAGCGACAATCAAAATCATAAAGTAGGAATTTCATTTGAGGACATTCCAATAGACTTTTCTTATGACGTAGTCCCGAAAATTGTACAATCAGCATATTTAACAGGAAAAGGAATAAATGCAAAGGATTACCCTTTGCTTGCAGGTCAGGTTAATGTTTTTATAGACAATTCGTTCGTAACCTCTACTCACTTGAAAACAATTATGCCTAATGATTCGTTTAACATCAATCTGGGTATTGATGAAGCATTGAGTGTTGAACGAAAGCTTATAAATAAATTTACTGAAACTGTTGGAACATTTTCAAAAAAAATTCGCCTGACCTATGAATTCGAGTTAAAAATAGAAAGTCATAAAAATTATCCGATTGAAGTAAAACTTAGCGATCAAATTCCAATATCGCGTAATGAAAAAATTGTGGTCAAACAAATAGAACCTGATCCAAGCACTTTTCGACCTAATTCAGATGGAATATTTAATTGGTATTTAATGCTCTCCGCTAAAGAAAAAAGAACCATTAATATCAAATTTGCAGTTGAACATCCATCTGATGTTTTCCCTTACGGATTAAAGTGAAAATCGAATGATAGAATACTATTCAATAATAACTTGTCCTCAGTGTGGATATCAGAAGCGGGAGCGTATGCCAGAAGATGCATGTCAATTCTTTTATGAATGCGAACATTGCCATACAGTATTGCGTCCTCAAGCAGGTGATTGTTGTGTGTTTTGCTCGTATGGTAGTGTGAAATGTCCGCCAAAACAAGATGAACATAATTCCAATATATTAGATCAATGCTGTTGTTAAAAACCAAAAGATTGGACTTAAAGAAATACAATTCACGTACTCATTTCTGTAACTGCAGACTCTAATCATAAAAAAAGAATGGGAAATGCCCGAAATTAAAAATACAGTCTGATTCATATCAAGAGATGTGAGTATTGATCTCTCTTCGTCTAATTCTTTTCTCTGTCTTAAATTTAAAAACGGGATATTCAGCATATAACAAAAATATAGTTATAAGAGACTTCTGAAAAATTTAATATAAAAGTCATTGCGAGGCGCTTATTAAGTATTGAGATTGCTTCTCCCGATTTCATCGGGATCGCAATGACATATAAATCGAATATTTTAGATGTCTGAATAAAGTTGTGTATTTAAAAATATCTAATGAATCAAAGGGCTCTCTATGAACGACCTAAAAAATACTACTGTGCTATTCTCTTAAATATTGCAAAACCAGTTTCACGTTCGAGCGTTACAAGTTCTCAACCTTCATTACCAAACTTTTTCAAATCAATTTCAAGAATTGCTTTGCTTTTTTGCTTTTCCGTGAACGAGTCAAGCGCTTTTTCCCATTTTCGAAATCGTCGATCTCTGTTCAAGATTATTCACAATTTTGTTTCAACTATTTCTTTATGAGTAACATTTCCCCTTAACCCGAATGCAGGTGGAACAACAATCAGCGCTATTGCTGAAACGATCTTGATAATTAATATAGGCTTAATAATGTTTAGTTTTATTTTATCCAGTTCGTTCCACAAAGTGTAATAAATGGACAGGTTTTGCAAGTTTTATTCAAATCGTCTGGCGGAATAAAATCACTACCGGGATTACGAATTTCACATATCAACTTTTCGATAAGCTCCTTTATTTTATTGAACACTTCTGCCCTTTCGTTCCCATCCTCGAAAAATTTATATTCACTTTCAATTCCCAAATTATTTTCACCTAAATAAAGATATGCTGGTATTATTTGCTCTATCGGAATTCCGGTTTTAATGTTATACATAAGCAAATATACAGGCAATTGAACCGACGTAATCGCATCGCTCCAGCTTGCACGCTCATTAATATCAAATTTTTTAAAATTAATATCCGGTTTAGAAGGCATTACCCCAGTTTTATAATCAAGGATGTACAGATGATCACCCCGCTGTTCTATACGATCAATTCTTCCTGAAAACTTCACTTGAAAAGCTTCAACATCAATATCATCCTCAATGCTTTTTACTATTATATCGCCCTTATCTAAAATTCTCTTCTGATAATTTGTTAACATAATGTTGAGTTGCTTTTTGATCTGCCTCTTTGATAAAAACAAAGCACCTGCCGGCGCTTCTCCAAATTTCTTTGCAAATAAATCATCTACTAGTATTTCCATTCGCTTGGTATCTAAATCCTGATATTCAATTTTTCTTCCGATAAAAGGTCGATAGAAATTACTCAGCGCTTCATGTATAAAAAGTCCAATTTCCCGACTATCAATATCATCGCCAATTTCTTCTTTCTCTTTTAAATGCAGGATATACCGATAGAAGAATCTAATCTGGCATTGAAGATAGGTGTCCAGCGCGCTCGATGAAAAAGTGAATCCATTTAATATTTCAATTATTTTATTCGTTTTAGGAATTGGTTCAACATTGTCGCTGGTAAGTTTTACTTTATACCTTACATTTGCAATGTAGTTATCGTAACAATGTGATTTATCCGTTTTCTGCTTTTCCCATAAGATACGTTCAATAAAACGGCTTTTACTATGTTTATCCGATTCTTCAAAGAAAAAATGAACTTGTTTTGCACCGCGCACAAGTAAATTAAAGTAATGCTCGCTAAGCTCGTCTCTATCACTATTTGTTTCTAATCCTAAACTCTCTCGCAATTTCTGAGGTAACAGCATATCACTTCCACCTCTACCCGGCAGAACATCATCATTTGCATTTATTAAATAAACATTATCGAACTTTAATCCGCGCGTTTCCAATAGTCCAAGAACCTGTAGACCTCTCAAAGGAGTTCCGGTGAAAGGAACATTTTGCGATTCTATATATTGCTTAAGAAAATTAAAATATCCTTCGATATTATCTAAAGACATTTCACCGATCAGCGAATTATCAAGCTGTGCAAAGACTTCTAAAATTGCTTCAGCATAAGGACGAAATAGAGGATGCAAGTTGGCAGTGCTATGGTCATAGAGATAACTGAGCACTTCTATATTCTTCCGGGCATAGTCCCCAAGATTATTCACATTCTCAAATATTCTAATCGTCTTGTTATGAATTTCTTTCAGATGCTCTTTTAGTTCATTCGGGTGTATCCCATCAGTTTCCTTGCTTACAGCAAACGCAACATTTGTAAATAATTCATCTAAATCTTCAATCCCTTCTAAAGCAACCTGAATTTGAGATGAATCTTTTATTAAGTTTGATTCAATTGCATGAAAAAGAATTCGGGTTACATCAGAGCGACTACCATATCTGATATTTTTCGTGTATGGGTGAAGTAAAAACTTGATATAGTGAGAGGCAGAATATCCTTCACCCTGCCTACTGCAAAGTAATTCCATTAAGCTGTTTATGAAACCGTAGAGAGGTGTTCTTGAAATCGGATATCCCAAAGCTATGTTGTAATTCTCGGGTTTTAAAATTGATAAGGTATGATTAACAAGTGGAAATAAAGCGTCGGATGTAGATAAAACAACAACAGAATGTTCATCAATTCTTCCTTTCTCCTCTATCTCCTTTTTAATGATAGCAGAAAGCGCAAATACCTGACCATGTGTATCCGGCGCATTTATAAAATGATATTCCGGAGCGCCGACATCATCCCCGATCTTATCTGTTTGATATATAAAATATACATTCGATAGCTTGGAAAGTTTTTCATAAATTATTTTCTCTGTGTTTGTCAGCTTGTATAATCCCGCTATAATTACCTTTTTGTATTTCTCCAAATTAATATTCTCGATTTGTTCTGCAACTTTAGCATAACGAAGAGACCGGGTTAAGTATTTGCCATCTTCTACTATCAAGTAAAATTTTCTGTAATATTCAGCAAGCGAGTAAAGTCGGTTATAACTTAGTTGTGAAATTATATCTTTAATATTTTGCTCGGGAATATTAGCAAGTTTTAGCTCCTCCAATTCCGCAAATAACTTCAATCCGATAGGAATAAATGAATCGAACGATGCAAAGTAATCACCTCCCAATTTTTCTTTTAACTCTCTATGCACTTGATAAAGCAAAGTTACTGCATCAATCGGTTCGATGTCTTTAAACTTTTCACTAATAAATGATTGAAATAATGATTTGATAAAATCATCTATTGAAAATATTTTTGGTGGAAGAAAGCTTCCGCTAATTCGCAGGGCAATTTCCTTGCGCAAAAAATGCGCAGGACGCTTTCCGGGAAAAATAACAGCGTAATTTGATAAATCTCTCTCGCTTGTATCCAACTGCAATGCGACAGTTTCGATCAGACTATCAACCGGATTTATGACAATGGGAGTATTCATTCAATAACCCGCAATTTAATTTTATCTATAAAAGCCAATACTCCTGCTACTTCTCTATCCGGAAAGCAATTGCGAAGGATATTCATATAATCAATTACTTGCTTATTATATTCTTCCTTATCATCGCCGGTTTTATAATCAATAACAAAAACTTTTTTTGCATCTATTACAACCCGATCCATACGCACCAGTTTTCCATCTTCGTTAACGAATTCTTGCTCATTTAATACTTTCCTATCTCCTCTTTCTGCGAAATATTCTTGAAGATTGGGCATTTGCAAAAATTTTAGCAATGTTAGTTTTACTTTATTTTCTTCTTCAGCTTTTAACCGGTCTCCGATAACTCCTCTAATAATAGATGAAATATTTTGGTCAATATTATTTTCAATAAATTCAATCCTCGATAAAATCTCGTGAATTATATCCCCTCTTTTACGTTCATAAAATGAGAGTTTATCTTGTATAATTACTTCCGATTGGCGCATAGCCGGAGAGTGATAAAGATTGGCAATGACTTCTATTGGCTTTTCTTTAATTTCCACAACCGGTTTTTCGGAACATTCATACCCGGCTTGAGGAAGATATTTAGATGGTTTATCATTCCTTTCATCTATTAAGCTGATGATATACATTTCTTTTTTTGCTCGTGTAAAAGCGACATATAATTTATTTAGATCATCCACGGTATTTTCGAACTTGCGCGTTGTGTACATTTCCTGCAAAGAATCACTAAACTCGGATGATTTCTTTGTTATCCGTACTAACCGAACTTCATTATTGGTATTTTCAATAAAAAGATTATCTGATTTATCCTTTGAATCGACTAATAAAACTATAATAACCTCGTTATCTAATCCCTTAGCTTTATGAATGGTCATAATAGAAACAGCATTTTCATTGTGAGGAGTTGCAATATTCCAATCTGCATTTTCGTTATCATCTTCAGCATAGACCAGGAAACTTTTAAGATTATTTTGCCCTTTATCTTCATAATCTTTTATTATCTCTAATAGCTTTATAAGAGTTGCCTGTTCGATTTGAAAATGATCTAATAATCTGAACTCTTTATAAATCTCGGAAAGTAAATCGTACATCGGTAAGTAACCGATAAGAGTGAAAAGTCTTTCGAAATATTTATTCCATAAATCAACATATTGATGTTTAAAGATCGAATAAAGCGGATGTTTTTGTAATTTTGCGTTTATCAGAAAGGAATGAATTTCTTCTTCAGTTAGGATTATTTTTTCAGCATCAATAACACGCTTGAAAATATTACTCAACAAAAATTCCGTAAAAGCTAAATCGTCAATAGGTGAATCTAAAAACCGGAGCAAGGCAAGGATTTCATTTGTAATTGACTGTCGGCGTATATCAAGACTGCTATGCGAGATAAATCTTATCTTCTCACTATTCAACCAATTGCTTATGGCTAATACGTGCTCATTTTTAGGAGTCAGTATTGTAATATCGCTTAAGTTATATCCTCTATTAATACAGTCATTAACAATTTCTAATATTTTTTGTCTTTCTGGTTTTAGATCGTCATTTTTCTCAAACGACACAACTTCAACGTAGCCCTTATTTTCATTCTCTTTTATTACCTCTTGCTTGAATTTTGAAAGACCGCTTGAATGAGACGCCTCTCCTTCTTCCTTATTCGGCACAATTTCATGAAAAACATGTTTGTTGAAATTAAGTATTTTCTCATAACTCCGATAGTTAATCATAAGTTCTTTTACATTAGGAGGGGCTGATGGAAAAACTACTGTTTCCATAATGCTCTTCATTATTCTCCAATCCGCATTTCTGAAAGCATAAATAGATTGCTTTGTGTCCCCGACAACAAATAATCCGCCTTGTTTTGAAAGCGCCTCCGATAAAAGCGGCAACATCATTTCCCATTGCAATGGTGAGGTATCCTGAAATTCATCAATCAAATAATGAAAAATAGAATCTCCAATATAAAAATACACCTGAGGCACTGTCTCTTCAGAAACATATTCCAATAGCGAGCGATTCACATCTGTAAGAGATATCTGTCCATTCCGGCGCATTACACTTTCTATTTCATTGCGCAGCATTAAATAAGTTTCCACGTACGGGCGATAATAGGAATATGCCTGCTGTATAATATAATTTGAAGCGACAAGTTTAATTTCGTCCTGTAGTTTGGAAAAGCGGGCTTCCCATTGCCTTATCAATTCTTTATCTTCTCCAGATTTTTTTATAGGAAGATTATATAGACTTTTTCGAGTGATAAGTTCATCAACATCTCCCTTTTCAGCCAATTCAATAACCGTTTCGAAATGCTTTGTTACTTCAAATTTTGAATCTTTCACAAGCACATAAAGCTTATGAAAATCATCAAGAATATCTTTTTTAAGCTTATTAATATTATCTCCGCTTTTTTTATAGGAAATAATTTTCCCCGACTGCGAACTAAGTAAATTATATAATTTTCGCACCTCTTTAGAAAGCTTATCAAAAGGATTCCAGATATAACGGGAAGATGTTTGATCTTCAACCAATATATCGGTGAGTTGCTCGAGCAAGCCCCTTTTTGTGGAATCGTTTACAAGATTCCGCGTAAATGATTCAAATGCATCATCAAGTATTTCGGCTGTTTCTGGTTTTATCTCTAAGGTTGGTGAAAAACCGAATTCTAATGCAGAAGCGCGAAAAACTCGCGCCATAAAACTGTCTATCGTCTGGATTTGAAATGAAGAATAATCTTTTAAAATCGCCTCTATCAATTCACCGCATCGTTCACGAAGCGTCTCTTCATCAATTGAAACTACTTCCAGCAACCAGTTGATAACTTTTCGATCGCCAAGAAATGCTCTTTTCAAATATTCTAAAACACGCTTACGCATTTCAGCCGCGGCATTTTTAGTAAATGTCATTGCAAGAATATTGTTCAATTTATTATTTGGAATGTGTCTGGAAAGCAATAACTGTAGTAATTTTAGAGTAAGCGTATGAGTTTTTCCCGATCCGGCTGAAGCGGATATAATCGTAAAGTCGGGTAATTTAATATCGTTATCTTTATCTAATTTTTGAGACAATTTTTTACTCAGGATTTTTTCCAAGAAAATGTAGCCAAATAGTTGAAGTGATGCAATGTCTATAAGAATTAGAAAAAAGTCCGGCTCCTTTTTATGTTATAAAAAAGAAGACGGACTTCGAACTTAAATATATAAATAGAATTTTACTGTTTTGCTTTAGAATGTTGTTCAATAGAATGAACAATTGATTCGGCAATTTCTACACCGACGCCAAGTCCAATCCCAAGCCGTAATCCGTCAAGAAAATTCTCCTGAAATAAAGACGGGGGCATTAAGGCAACGCCAGATAATAATACACTAAGGAGTGTTAGTATTACAAAACTACCTCCGTAGATTAATGCTATTACTATAAACTTCCAATGTTTAAAATAAGAAAGCTTTTTCTCAAACAAGAACGCTAAAACCACAACTGAAAGATTAACTCCGAATGACCATACGGCTGAATTTATAATTGTCATCCATTGTGTTGCAATAAGAAATATTGCTACGCCTGTAATTAACGCAACAGTAACCGTGCTTGAAAATCCACGTATATGATAAAATGCAAAAATAAATGCTGTGCTTAATCCATAAATAAAAAAATACGCAAAGCCCACTGATTGGGGATTGAAAACATTGCCCCCGTAAGTCATCAGACCTGCAATTATGCTTCCTGCAAATCCGAGCGATGTAATTAGAAGTAATTTCCAAGAATAACTTATTAATTTTTTCATGATGACCTCCGTAAGTTGCAGGTTATTAATTATTTTTTAACTACTTGTCTTAATATAATGACTTTTCTGTTTTTTCCAACTCTTCAAAATATTTTTTTATTAATTCTTGATAATCTTTTGCATAACCATATTCTAGGGCTCTTAATAATTCCTCGCGTAATTGCGTTCGTCCCTCAATTGAATTCAAATCTAATTCTTTTGGACTTTTACGCGTAATTTGCGTTCCTGTTTCTGCTTTGCGCTTCTTTTCGTAATCCCGCTCGCGCAAAGATTTAGATGCATCAAGTAAGCGAGATAGTATTCGTTCCTGCCTTTTTATTACCTCAGGGTTAATATTGTTTTGTTCTAAATTTCTAACTACTTCTTTCATTTCATCGGCGATTTTTTGTAAATCGCCCAATAATTTTTGCTGATCTCCGCTTTGCTGCGCCTCGCGGTTTAATTCTTCCAACGATTTTTGGATTGCCGCCTGTTCTTTCGCCAAACGCCCCGCTTCCATTGCTTGTTGTTGAGACATTCCGCCTAATTGCTGTGTTTGCAAATTAATTGACATTTGTTGTCCTGCCATCATTTGCAATTGTTGCATTAAACTGCCACTACCGCTACCGCTCTGCATCATTTGTTGCATAGCGTTTTGCACTTGCATAGCCGCACGGTTTAATGCCGCCATCGCCTGTCCTTGCTCCTGCGATGCTTGATAACCATTTCTTGAATCTAACGCCCGCATAGCATTGTTCATCCGCGCTAAAGCTTCGCCAATTGCTTTTCCCATTTCTGGTGTAACAGCAAATGATTTTTGCGATAATTCCATCAATCCTTTTATTACGTTATTCAGATCCTGAATTACTCGAAGTTGATCTTGTGCGTTTTGCCTTAATGTCGGAGAATTTGGCGGAGCATTTTGCGATTGTTGCTTGAGACTTTCTTCTTCTTTAGATAATTCTAATAAGCTATTTGTCGCCTTACGTAGTTCATTCATTATATATTGCGATTGTTGCTGAAGCATTTGCTGCTGCATTGCGCTCATTTGTTCACTGAATTGTTGCATTTGTTGACTTATCTGTTGCTGTATTTGCTGTGCCGATTGCATATTCCCCATTTGCATCTGTTGCGCTGATTGCTGCATTTTCTCATCGAGTTTCTGTTTCTTCAAATCTTCAATCAGTTTTTGCAATTTATCGGCGGGCATTTCTGTAAAAAATTCTTCCATCCTGCGCTGTAAATCTTCAGCTTCGCGCTCCATTGCTTGCTCTTTCTTTGCTAAATCCATTTGTTTTTGAGCAAGCTCTTTTTGTTTCTGCGAGTCATTTTTTGCTTTTTCAGTCTCTTCTAAAATTTCTCTTTGTAGCTTTTCAATTTCTTCGGCGCGCTTTTTAACTTCGTCCATTTTTTGTTCTATTTGAATTCGTTTCAGCAGATTTATTGTTCTTTCAATACTTTGTCTGAACTGTTCTTCTGAGAAAGTTACTTTCTGCATCGCTTGCTGAAGTTGTTCTTTGCTGATGTTTGGCATTCTCTGCTGCATTTGTTGTAATGCTTTCTGCAATTCTGCGGAATCGAGTTGTTGAAATAACTGCTGTAGTTCGAAATATTTCTCCATCGTCTCTTTTGATAAAACATTCTGATTCTGCATCTGTTGCATCATTTGATCTAATCTATTCTGAACTTCATCTAATTTCTTCTGAACCTGCTGATACTGCTTTGCCATTTCTTCCATTTTCTTCTGCATCTGCCAATCCGGATTCTTATTTTTCTTCAGATCACGATTAATAGATTCAAGATCCTCCTTCAGCTTTTTTGCTTGTTCAAGCGACTGTTTCATATCCTCAATTGAACGCTCGTGCTCTTTTTCAACATCGGCAAAAACCTCATCCAGCGACGGAAGTCTTAAAAGATACATATTACTACGACTGCTTTTGGGACCTTTTACATTATCATTGTCAAATACTTCTGCAAAATATTCTACAACATCTTCCGGCACAAGATTTAGCGGTTTTAGGTTCCACAAATAAGGTAGTTCAATCTGTGCGTTCGAGTTGGCAGACAACTCTATTGGTAGATAAGTATTATCGGCATGAAGTCTTTCGTATCGAGATTTTATTAATTTGTATCCAAGCTGCATTTTAGAAAATCCATAATCATCTTTAGCTTGTAATCGCAAATTTAATGACTGTCCTCCAGCAATATCCAGATTACGCCCCGGTTCGATAATTGTAACTGAAGGATTTTCATCTGCAATTACTTTAAGTTGATACTTCACTGGATTATTGTTTGTTAGGTTTTCTTTATCAACAAGCACTACATAGTATGTGTTATCTTTTGTAAGTGAAAAAGAGGTGGAAAATTTTTCGTTCCGAGTAACAAAAGTCAATTTAACGTTATCGCCAAATTGAATAAATGCATCTTTAAGAGATTTACTTGAAACGCCATTTATAGTAACGCGTGTACCAACCAACGCAGTTACATCGCCTACAAACTCATCTAATACTCTTGATTGAATTTTTGAATAAGCAGGATAATCGAGTCGGACACTGAACGATTTAACTACGGGCAAATCTAAAACGGTGATTTTATAACGTTCGCTCTCCATATCTGCAAGACGAATAAAATAATTCGTTGTAATGCGAAGCGATTGAAATGTTGTTTTAAAAAAACCAATAGAGTCTGATTTAAGCTTAATTTCATCTTCGTTTTCTTGATCCTCATGCTTGCGGATTAACTTTATTTCTTTCGGCACAATAGAAAAAGTCAAAGCAGTTACTTTTACATTGATTTCTACATTTTCTCCTTTGAGAATTTCTTTATTGCCCGGTTGTACTTCTATAGAATACTTTGGCGGAGGCGTGAAGTCTTTTGTAAAGTGAAAAAGACGATAAGCAGAATTTGAGAAAGAGACTGGAAAAGACATTCCAATAATAATTATTCCCCCTAAAATCATAAGCAACAACTTGTGATACTTAGGTATATCCGATGTGTCTATAGCTTTAGTAAAATCGATATCTTTGATTTCATTGTGAAAGTTTTTTAAAGATTCATCTATCATTTCCGCGGAATAAATTTTTGACGCAGAATCAATATCCTGCGCAAGTTGAAGCGAGTTTAATAGACGATCCTTAATCTGTGGAAAAAAATCACCAATCTGTAAAGCAAATATTTTTTCAGAGATTGGTCTTAGAAAATTAAATCTTCGGAGCAAGGGGATCATAACAGACCATACACATGCAATGAAAATTGAAATAAGCAGAAGTAAAACAAATATCGTTCTTCCTGAGCTTGCTAATTCAAAAATAGCTTCAGCGATTACCAAAATAGCAATGCTGATACTTAGCCCTGAGAATAGAATTAAAAGATTAGAATAAATTTCTACCCGATAATATTTACTCTTTACCTTTTCAAGCCGGTTAATAATTTCAACCAATATTTTAGAATCTCCTGCCATACTATTACTTAATTTCCAATAGCTAATTCCTAATTACTCAATGCCCAAACAACAATATTAGTTCCAAAACGCAAAGCTTCCTGTCTTACGGATTCAGGATTGCCATGTATTTCAGAATCCACCCACCCATCGCTGGGATTAGATTCATAGGTGTAATAAACGACTAATCTGCCTTTATAAAACAAACCAAATCCTTGCGGTGGTTTTTCATCATGCTTATGCGTTTTTGGAACTCCATTCGGAAAATTAAAATGACAGTTGTACAAACCATAACTAAACGGAAGTTCGACAAAATTTAGCGTGGGAAAAACTTTTTTCATCTCGCGTCTGAACGATTTATCCATACCATAATCATCATCCGCATATAAGAAACCGCCTTGAGTTAAATAATCGCGCAAACGCTGTGCTTCATATTCAGAAAAAGAAATATTCCCATGCCCTGTAATAAAGAGAAAAGGATAAGTGAATAACCTATCGCTTTTGAGATCAACAAATTCATAACGAGGATCGCAATCTATATTTGTGTTTTGCTGAATAAATTTGAGCAAATTCACCTCTGCCGACGGATCGTTGTACCAATCGCCGCCACCGTTATACTTTAAGCGTGCGATCCGGAATTGCGATTCTATTCTTTGCTGAGCTTCACTTATCGTAATTAATAAGCAACACACAGCCAACAACGAACAACTGACAATAAGTAACAATCGACACATCTAAAATCTCCAAATCAATAATTCATTATTTACGAATCTGTGAAATCTGCATAATCTGTATAATCTGCGTA
>JBBIII010000057.1:0-15734 GCA_037446575.1 Ignavibacteriales bacterium | reverse complement strand
GTTGTTTGCGCAAAAATATTTGGAACATCTCCATCGGTTTTATAATTTCGTAAGGAGCTATCACCATTAAAAGAAAACAACTTAAAGTAATATAAAGTGGCAGATTGAAGATTCCTTACAATAAATGTTGAATCGTTTGACGATAGATTTATAATTTTTATTATATTTGACGAAGTAGTATCAGTTGGATATACTGTTCCATCACCGGGCGTAATAAAGGAATTATCTCCGCGAACGAATAAAATATAACCGGATGGTGACTGAGCGCCGGCTACTGCCTTGCTCCAAGTGAGAGTAATAGAAGAATCCGTTATGTTGCCCGCGTTGAAATTTGTTGCATGATATGTCGGTTCAGGCGCATAAGATGCTGTCCCAGTTTTAGTCATCGTATTGAAATCAATAATATCAACCCACTTTGGATTGTCAATAAAAGGGTTTCGATTTCTTTGATATTTATAGACAGAATCATTTCTTGCAATTTCCCATGCATCAGGTGGATCTTGTTGGTGCCATTGTTTAAGCAAAGCAACATCTTGAGGACCTTCGTTTTTACTTGGCAAAGTAACTGTATTAAGATAATTGAATGACCAATCTTTGCCATTTTCTCCATGATAACAAACTGCCATATAAAATAAAGCACGTGCGGCGTCACCTTTTTGTGAATCTCTCGGCTCAAATACTGTATAACCTAAATTATTTGTTCCAAGCTTACATTGTAAATAAGTATAGGATGGGTTGACAACTATGCCTAAAGGGTGATTACTCCGAATTCCATTTGCCTTGTTCTGGTTTGTGGGATATAAATGATGTTGATCTGAATATTCGGGTCCGCTTTCAGATGGATATGTAGGCATCCAACTATGGCACCAAGTATGCTCACGGCTATATGTTCCCCAGCTAAAAGGGGGTGTGAACACATAATTTTCGCCAGAGTAGACACAAGTTACAACTTTTTTTCCATCGGTTGTATCTCGAGTTGCATAATTTGCTACGGCTGTAGTATAATATGTAATTTTAGTGTGTGGATAGATTAGATTATGAAGATTAATTACAAAAGAAGAACTACTTGTATCAATAGTGCTATAATAATTACCTTGAGCCAAAGCTATTGTTACACAGAACAATTTAAAAACAATTAACGTCAAAATTTGTTTCAATAGATCACCAAAATAAAAGTTCGTCTAATAATTATAATAAAAAAGCCCACCAATAAGTTTTCGGTAGGCAGTACAATATAGTTATTATTTTGCTTTGTTATATTCTATATGACAAAAAATATTTAGTTATAAGAATGATTATCAATGTTTATTTCTTCTAACGATAAATTTTTTAAATGATGCATAGCATAAAGAGCGCCGCCGAGGACTAATCCTATTAGAGGGATTATTAGACCGCATGCGATTTGATAACCATGATTAGTATTGGGTGATAAACGAATTGCAAAGTACGATGGCAAGCCGCCTAATAAAAAAGTAGCTATGTATGTAACAATTCGATGCTTTTTGGAAAGACCATGGTAGAAAAAAAGACTTGCCGCCAACCCATCAAAAAACAGAATATGCCGCACTTCATTCTGACTCCAAGTATTCCACAGCCACATAAGGTAAAGTGCGATAACTGTGCAAATAATAAAATACCATCCAAGAAATAGTATCCAATAAATATCCGTAGGCGTTCTATCTGCAATATTAAGCTGTGCTAAATTAATTCTATGCAAGAAAAGTACGCCAAGCACCCATGCCGATAATAATGCCATTGCAATTCGAGACCTAACAACCGAATGCCCGTGCAAAGCTGATTTTAGATTCTGATATTTCTTAATTATCCAAATGGCTATATGGCGTTTTTCACAAAACACCTCAATTATTCTTAAAATATACAAGAATATAATAATGCCAACAACTAAAGAAATAAGAGTTCCAATAACCCATAACGAACGAGCAAAAAAAAGAATAAGTCCGAATAGAATAAATAAGACCTGAAATTCTTCACGATGATACCAAGTGAATAAAAATGATTTTTTTTGTTTCATCTAATTTTCCAATTATACAGCCGCGCCATTATTAAATGCAACTGTGGCGATTTCTGAAAACTTTCTAGGATTAAAATATGATCCCTCTAATTTACGTAAGTCTGATATAAGCATGCCTATCTTTATGAAAGGATAATAAATTTCTTCACCGCTTTGATTGATTCGCGTTGCTCGACAAAGTAAGTAATAGCTTTCAAAATATTTTGAGTACGGTTTTAATATCGGCTCTGAATTTAGATATTGCATAAAATCATAAGCTTGACGATTGAAACGCAAAATTGTTACTTCATCATGTAATTTAGTTTCATTATACTCTGGAAAATCAATCACTATGGATAGTCTCTTTCGGTTTGGGTCAATTCGCGCTTCCTGCGTTTGTTTGAAAAACGAATTTTCAGTGATTTCTTGACTACGGGCGCGCCAAATATCGCTTATATCTATACTTTTACCCCCTATTAATAAATTTAACTGAATTTCCAATTCTTTTTCTTTGCTTAATTTTTTTTGCAGTCTTTCGCGTTCGATAGTTTCCGGGTCTTTGGAAGTTGCAGATTTATTTTTTCTAGTGCGACGTTGCTTCATAAGCTCTATCAAGTCTATTCTTCGTTGAGCAGAACGGCGAAATTGCAATGCTTCTTTTAAAAATTCTTGAGTTTCATCAATCCTTAATTCTACCCTTGAACGAACTAAAAAATCTACAGCATAACCCGTTAGAAGCGCTGCAAATAATAAAGCCCAAATATCTTCAGTATCATGGGAAGAAAGAAAATCTATCGTTGTTAATACTATACCCGCAAACCAAAGCAAAATTGAAACGATAAACACCCAAGCCGCAATGCCTGCCACTATCGATTCAAAAACATTGATTGGCCTGTTTATCCATACTTGCGTGTACTTGCGTAACAAAAACCACGCTAATAAGAAAAAGGCAAGTGCAATTGGTAAAATAAAGTACACAATTATACCGTTCCAAAATAATGATTCAAATATTAATAAAAGGAGAACATCCAGAATTTATTAATCCAATCGAGGGATTTATTTCTAGAAGCACGTATAGATTTGACCATGAATGTACAATCAAATATTTATTGTACCGAGCTTTAAATTCGGTGTAAGCGAGATTGTTACTTAAAACTTGCAACCGCTCGATCCACAGTTTCGTAAGTTTTAAATACTTTTACTAGTTGAGTAATAGCAAAAAGACTTTCTACTTTATCAGTGATATTTGCCAAGCGCAGGTCGCCCGATTTGTTGCGGACAGATGTTAAACTGGCAATCAATGTGCCGAGCCCTGAACTACTAATCCATCTGACGCCTTTCATATCAACTACAATTTTTGTGAAATCTTCCTGAAGTAGACTATATATTTTCTCGCGTAAATTATCGGTATCCGGATCTCCGATAAGATTTCCTCTTAAACTTAAAACAGCAATATTGCCGTACATCTTTTCTTTTATTGTCATTACTTTTTGCTCTCTAATTATTATTAATTTTTTCTTTAACGTAAAATTATACTTCTTTTTATATGGAATGTCAACGTTTTTAATATTATCATTTTTATAAAAATCTGTGCTTGGTATGTGATAAATTTTTAAGTAATATATTTTATGTTTTTGACTAAGAATGAATTATGTTAGAGCTTATTAAAATTGAGCATTTAGATATTCCAGAATTAGTACCGTTCAAAACTCTTCGACAATCGATGCATCATTATGAGCACGGAATTTTTATCGCTGAAGGAGAAAAGGTTGCCAGAAGATTATTAGAAAGTCCACTGTGCATTATTTCAGTTTTACTTACGCCAGAGTGGCTAAAAATATACGAACCATTATTAAAAAAACGCTCAGAACCAATTAAAGTATTTATAGCATCTAAAAATCTTCTTGAAACGATTGTTGGATTTAATCTACACCAAGGAATAATGGCGTTAGGTAAAATTCCTCAAATGCCCGATATGGATGCAACAATATCGAAAAGCCATTCACCATTTCTATTCGTTGCAATTGATGGTTTAACTAATGCAGAAAATTTAGGTGTCCTTATTCGCAACTGCACCGCTTTTAGCGTACAAGCTGTTTTAGTCGGTGAAACATCGAGCAGTCCTTATCTAAGACGCGCTGTTAGAAATTCAATGGGGACAGTTTTTAAAATTGCAATCGTCCATTGTAAAAGATTAGTCGATGAACTTAAAAAACTAAAATATTCATATCAATTTTCTATTATTGCCGCTCATCCGCATTCAAAAGACAACTTAATATTTACAACCGACCTAAATAATAATTGTTGTATTGTATTTGGAAGCGAGGGGAACGGAATTTCTAAAGAAGTACTCGATGTGTGTGATTCTTATTCCTCAATTCCAATGCAATATGGAGTAGATTCAATAAATGTAGCCAGTGCAAGCGCTGTATTTTTATACGAAGCAATGCGACAGCGGGAAAAATAAACCTTAATATAATTACTCAGCAAATCACTATTGATTGAATAAAAGTCCAACTGAGGATAGGTAACTTTTTAAAGTTTAATCCGTTCATTATTCGATAATTATTAGTAATCATACACAATTTATGAAAGGAGCCAAAAATGGTTAATTTAAAAAGAACAATTATTCTCGGTTTAGCGCTAAACTTAAGTGTAATAATCCTTTTTTCTATTTGCGCGCAATCTCAGCCAATGAGAATGACAATCGAAGAACGAGTGAAGGTTTTAAAAGACAGTTTAAACCTTACAGAAACGCAGTCCTCGGAAATCACAAAAATACTTGAAGACCAACGCAAGGAAATGATGAAATTGAGAGAGGAAAATCGCAATAAGCGCGAGGCAACCAGAAAAATAATGGAGGAAACTTCTGAAAAAACAGATCAAAAGATTAAGGCGACCCTCAACAAAACACAGGTAAAAAAATATGAGGAAATGAATAAGAGACGTCGAGACCTTATGGAGAAACGATTTAAAGATAGCGGCAAGTAACACCGGATAACTACTTTTTTATACAAAGCCGGGCAGGAAAACCGGCTTTGTTTTTTTTAAAATCATCAACTTGCTTATCTCTCTATTTCTCGGTAACATTTTCTATCATTTAATGGATAGAATTTTATGCAACCTTATATTCGTTCAGCTTTAATTATAATCGGCATTTTACTGCTTCAAACTACATTTATTCCATTAATCTCTCTTGGCGGATATTTGCCTGATATATTTATCATATACTTAGTCTATATAGCTTTAAAACGGGGTCAAATTGAAGCAACCGTCAGCGGTTTTGTAATTGGATTATTAGAGGATGCTGTAGCCATAAAATTTTTTGGTTTAGCCGCTTTCTCAAAAACTATAACCGGTTTTATTGCGGGATATTTTTACAACGAAAATATGACATTTCAATTACTCGGTTCTTACCGATATTTATTAATAATCGCTTTGTGTTCGATTATAAATAAACTTATATACTTCTTTTTTTTCTTTCAAGGAATAGAAGGTTCTGTTTTGATTTACACTTTTGAGCATACGTTAGGAATTACTTTATATACTTGCGTAATAAGTATTTTACCTATGTTTTATTTTTCTCAAAGATATAATATATCGTGGGTGCAATGATATCGAACGAAGAGAAAAGTGCTTCTTATAGAAAACGCATTCTAACTATTATTATATCAGTTGCGGTCTCAATTTTGTTACTGCGTCTGTATCAGCTTCAGTTGCTGTATTATAGTGAATACGGAAAGAAATCGGAAGAAAACAGCGTTCGAAGTATTGCAAAAGAACCTGTTCGCGGTTATATGTTCGATAGGACAGGAAAATTAATAGTAGATGTTGGTCCAGCATATACAATTACTGTTATGCCGGCTTCTTTCGACACGAATAATATCAACTTATTATCAATACTTTTAGAAATCGATGCATCAATAATACAAACTAGAATTACACGTGGAAAATCATTTTCTCGTTTTGTGCCGGTTCGAGTAGCCCGTGATGTTGATTTTGAGATTCTATCAAAAATTGAGGAAAACTTATATCGACTTCCCGGTGTAAATTATGAAGTAGAATCAAAAAGACTATATCCGGAAAAAGTGAACGCTTCCCATTTATTAGGTTACTGTAAAGAAATTACAGACGCTCAATTATCGCGTTTCGGAAATATTTACCAGCAAGGAGATATTATTGGGTCGTCTGGGTTAGAAGCAAGTTATGAATCATTTTTGCGCGGTGAAAAAGGATATGAATTTATCTCTGTGAATTCAAAGGGTCAATTACTTGGTCCATTTGATGGAGGAAAGCGCAATATTCCATCGAAAGAAGGATTCGATCTTATTTTAAGTCTTGATTTTAAACTTCAAGCTTTTGCAGAATCACTAATGACAAATTATCGTGGAGCGCTTGTAGCGCTCGATCCCAACAATGGCGGAATCTTAGCGTTAGTTAGCAAACCAGATTTTAAACCTTCAATTTTTAGCGGCGTAACGCCAACAGAAACTTGGACTCGATTAAATACAGACTTGCAAAAACCTCTTTTTAATAGGGCAACAATGACTCGCTATCCGCCGGGGTCAACGTTTAAAATGCTTGTAGCGGCAGCGGCATTGCATGAAGGAATTATTGATGAAAATTATAGAATCAGATGCGGCGGTTCATTCCGTTTTGGAAATAAAGTATTTAAAGACATGAAAGCGCACGGTTCAGTAAATGTTGTTGAAGCAATACAATATTCTTGCAATGTTTTCTTTTATCAACTTATTTTGAAAATAGGACTTGATAAGTTATCTGAATATGGAAAACGTTTCGGTTTTGGACAACCAACCGGAATTGATATAGGCGAAGAAACTGCAGGTATTCTTCCTTCAACTGCATATTATGATCGTGTTTATGGTAGAGGAAAATGGACGCAGGGTTATTTAGTAAGTCTTGGCGTTGGGCAGGGTGAAATTGGCGTATCGCCATTGCAAATGGCGTGTTATACTTCGGCTTTGGCAAATAGCGGCATTTTGCATCAACCGCATGCTGTAAATTATATTTACAATAAACGCACAAACAGGTTTGATATTGTTGATCATAAAATATCATCAATCGGACTTGATTCAAATGTAATTCACTTATTGCGCGAAGGAATGCGCCGAGTAGTTGAAATGCAGGGCGGAACAGGGGGAATGGCGCGTATACCTGGTATAATTTCCGCCGGAAAAACAGGAACGGCGGAAAATCCACACGGCGAAGATCATGCTTGGTATGTAGGATTTGCGCCATTCGATAATCCGAAAATTGTAATAGCTGTAATGTTAGAAAATGCTGGTTTTGGGGGAGCAATAGCGGCCCCAATTGCCGGATTAGTTATGGAAAAATATATTTATGGCGAAGTAAAGCGTTATAAGTTACAACCGAATCCTTCAATTGCTAAACCTGATTCGACACATAATGCGAGAACTATAACGAGAAATTAGAATGTTACAATATATAAAAGAATATTTTGACGCCAAGTCTTTTTTAATTTGCATTGCTTTGGTATTCATTGGTCTTCTTTCAATTTATAGTGCAACAATCGATATAAATAACGCGGCAATCTTCTATCGACAAGCAATATGGGCGGCAATCGGATTTGTAGTTATGCTAATAACTGCATTTATTCCGCTTAAAACATTACATCGTTTGGCATTTGTTTTCTACGTTATTTCAATACTTATTTTAATCGCTATTATTTTTGTTGGAACTACTATTAAAGGTTCGAGAAGCTGGTTCGGATTAGGCGGTTTAGGTATTCAACCATCTGAACTTGCAAAAGTTGCGGCAGTATTAGCATTTGCATCTTACATATCAAAAACCGATGTCAATATTTCACAAGTGAAACACTTAATTATTGCATTAAGCATCTTTGCTTTTCCTATGATACTTATACTTGCACAACCCGACCTTGGAACAACGATTGTGTTTTTTATTGCGCTTCTTCCTTTGCTATATTGGGCTGGAGCGTCAAATTTTATTCTTATTGCGATTATAGTGCCAATTATTGTATCTATCGGCGCGCTTTTAGGGACGACACAATTTATATTATTCGCTGCTTTTGGCGCAGGATTATTATATTTTTTCAGACGAAACCGGTTTGCAGCGGCAGTTGCATTTGGAATAAGTTTAGCAATTGGTCTTTCGGTACAAATAATATACGAACGCCTACCAACCTATCAGCAAAGAAGGATAACTACATTTTTAAATCCAGAAGCTGACCCTCTTGGCGCCGGATATAACGTTGTGCAATCAAAAATAGCAATTGGATCCGGAGGTCTAATAGGCAAAGGTTATATGAAGGGCACACAAACTCAGCTTAATTATATTCCAGAACAATGGACTGATTTCATTTTCTGCGTGCCCGGAGAAGAGTTTGGATTTTTAGGAGCTTCTTTAGTTTTGATTTTGTTCACTATACTATTTTTACATGGTTTTAAAATAGCAAGTATGTCAAGAAACAAATTTGGAAGTATTTCTGCAATTGGCATAACAGGAATTCTTGCAACGCATACAATTATAAATATAGGAATGTCCGTTGGCTTGATGCCTGTAATCGGGATACCGCTTCCTTTTTTAAGTTATGGAGGATCCGCTCTTGTAGCTAATATGATAATGGTTGGATTACTTATGAATTTCTATGCAAACCGAAAAGAGTACTAATCTATAATACAAACAAAATCTTGCTGCGAATACCAACAATACTTCTTCTATTAACACCAGAGTTTTTTATCACTTAGATACCTAACACATTAGTTATTTTATGAGCACAACGGCTCAACAATTGAAAAGCTGTTTTTCGTGCTTCTTTGCGTTACTTGGTATAACTTCGTGACCTTAGTGACACTTCGTGAACTTAGTGGCACTTCGTGAACTTAGTGGCACTTCGTGAGCTTAGTAGTCTTCTTAATAATTCTCAGCCATTTTCGCCAGCCAAGCGGCCGATTTGTAAAACATAGAAACGAACAGCATTTTGTTTTTGGATAGGAAGAGCATGTTCTTCAATTTGAGCTAATCTTTCAACATCATTTATCGCCCGGACTATGCTTACAGGCGCTTCGACATTTCCTTCTGTGAATAAACTTAAGTATTCGATTGCACCGACAAGGAAATTTCGCATTTCATCTTCTGCATGCGCTGTTCGGAAAAACTCCGCAAGAGCCGGAGATAGTTTGCGTTCTCTGCCTCCTTTTGGCGATTCAAAAGAGCGATGAGAAGAGAATGCATAGAGTGCAGTCGCTAATTCGGTAAAACTTTGCACTCTTTGATAAACTGATTCGCCAATAATATCCCAAATTTTTTCGCGCCAATAACAAATTTTTAATGGTATTTTTAACTGTTTTTTTATTCCTAATTCCCACTCTAACGAAACATCCCCGCTTATTCCTTTAACTAATTCTTCATACGAAGTATTAAACAGGTTTTTCTGTAAAAGCACTGCTAAATCGGGACGCAAAGTTGGCAAAAGATTTGAAAGAAAAACACCGTCATTAAAGAAATCGTTAACATTTAATCCATGCTGGCGTACAAGTTCTTTTTGCAATAACGGAATGTACCGATGCATTGCGTCTAAATCTTCTCTTATCATAACAAATGCGGAATTACCAGCAAGAAAAGCAGACTCCATCTGCTTAAGATATTTACCAGCATAGTCTTGATACAAACGGAGTGTATTTAGAATTTCATACACTGGCAAACGAGGAAAAATATGTTCTGCAATCATTGATTCTTGCTCTGCGGGCGCGAGTGTTTTTTCGGTAAAACGTTGAAGAGCACGAAAGAGCCCGGTAGTCAATTGATTGATGCCTAATATGACTGTTTGCGCTTGGTTATGTGAGATGGCTCGCAAAAGACTGCCATGCTTTGCAAATGGGATTGTTTCAGCAATGCGCTCAAGAATTCTTTGTCCACGCTCCGCTGAAACGCCGACAACTGGTCTGCTTGTAGGTCGATCGCGCAATTGTGGAATAGAACGTCCGATAAAATAACTTATGGCATGAATTCCAACAACATCTTCTTCTCTTCCGTAAAGAATTTGCCTGAAGTTTTCAATTAATACTTTTAAGAAATCATCATAGAATTGGTTTGTAGTTCCGCCGGCAAGCCGTTCTAATTCTTGGCTTGTTTTATTTTTCTTTTGCAATCTAGTTTCAACAATGCTTTCTGCTGCGCGAATAAGATCATTACGATGATTATTCTGTGATTCTTTTACATGATATAACAAATCTACAAAATCGTGTACAGGAAGAAATCTTAAATGTTCCGATAAGTTGCTTTGAAAAGTTCTTAAATCGCCGCCTTTGAAAATTCCAAGCAATGGCGTTACAGCATGATTAACACTTTTTCTTGTTGCCGGCGGTAAATTTTGTTCAAATCGTTTTTTGCTTTCATTAGAAAAATTAAAAGCAAGATTGCCGGCAACATTCGAATAGTACCCGCCTTGCCGTTGCATAGGTTCTCCACTTCCCAATTTGATACGCACTTCTTCAGTTATTCCATGATTTGCTAACCAAACCTGAAGATCATATTTAGCTTTTAAAAAAGCTGTAGCGGCGGCTGCCTGACCGATTTGCTGACTTAAATCTGAACCGGCTATAAACACTTCGCAAATAATTTCAGCAAAGCGCTCCTGTATCGACTGGTCGCTTCGACTGCTTTGTGAGGCATAATTCCAAACATGCTCAATATATGAACCAATTTTATGCACGGAGTTTATATCTTCGAAAAGGGGAATCAACCAAATTTTTGGCAATTCTATTGTTGAATATTCGCGACGGGTCTGTTCCCATCGCGAACGTAATTTACGCTCCAATAAAATGCATGCTTCTGGTTCTGTTGATAAACTAATTTGCATCGCCAACGCCATGCCCGGATTGCCGTAACTGCCGCTGATAGCGTTGATTTCAAAAATATTATAGACTGTTGTATCAACGGCAAACTGATCGCGCGCTGTAATCATTCCTTGCTGAATACGTGGCGTAATAATTGTCCGTTGCAATTTATCTTTATATGCGACTAATTCGTTTAGCAATTCGCGGGACGTTCTATTTGCAATAAGTTCGGGAATAAGTGCGTTTAGCTGTTTGCGCAGTCGTTTATTGAGCCGGAAATAAAATTCTAACATCTGCCGCCGTTGAGTCCGAAGCTCTAGCATCTTTCGTTCAAACTTGTCGTTGTGCTGCCACAATGCTTTTATTGGATCTTTGCGAAGATGCCATTTTGTTATTAATTTTTGAGTCGGTGTTAACGTCAATGCAAAAGGTAAAATACCCCGATACCGACGTTCAAGTTGATGTGTTAATAAAGTAATATCATTCAAAAGCCGAGTAAAGCGATTACTTTGTTGCGGTAATCGTTCTAATTCAGCCACCAATTCGCGATCTATTTTAATTTCCGGGTCTGCTTTATATAAAAGAGAAAAAATTTGCGCCAATTTACTTACATTTTCCATTACAACAGTCGCAACAAGTCGATGTCCTTGCCCCGATGGTCTGTTGCTTCCATCCCAATCGCTCCAAAATGAGAGCAATGTGTGTATCTGAGAATCGGAAAATAGATCTGCAAATGTTTCGCCTCGCACAATTGTATTAAGGTCGAGTAAAATTTCATCCGCTTCGTCGCGCGATGATATAGGAACGCTAACGCCCAAGTATTCAGCAAATAATTCATAAGTGATTTCTTCAATTTGTTTTGAAGAAATTTCATGATTGTATAAAAACTTAGTAATTAATTCATCAAGTTTAATTTCCGCCTTTAGTGAAAACATTTGTGTGGGATGGACGGTGCGATCATGCGTTCGCAATCGGAATTGGTGCATACGTCTTTCAAGCGAGTCTTTCATAAATTCCCGCTCGAGCTTTTCGGCTAATTTCTTGCCGTTATCAGCCGCTGTTTGTGCAACTAATTCTTCTTGAAGAAGCGCCCGATCTAATAAACGCTTTTCTAATAATTCTAACCGAGACGGTATGTATTGTTCTATTAATTCCCGACGCGCAAGCTTAATATCTTTCGGGAAAAGCTTTAACAAATTATTATATGCGCCGTTATTATCTAAATGCCGAATAATTTTTTGTGTGTTTGCTTGCCATAATTTAGAAAGTTCTTGCCCCTTTGTGGCATCGGTTTTTATGTATCGTAACGAAATATATTTTCTATTATATTGGGCAGCTTCGTCTTTTATTAGTCTATTTAAATGAATAAGAACGTAGCGAGTTTTTAGAAGAAGCGTTTCTGCTCCATCTTTTCCGCCAAGAGTAAGACGAAATGTGGTTCTTCCAGTTTCGTATCCCTCTTCAGAGCGCGCAAACGTAGCGAGCGGCAGCATTCCGATTCCTCGCCGCGCGAGATTCGATGCAAGCCAATCTAAAGAAAGTCCCGATGGCAACAATTCAATCCGTAGAAGAGGATACATGCTACCGGTTGGCGGAATAATTGCGATATTGAAAATGTTTCTTTCTGCAGGCAATTGGTTTGCCGCATTAAGCAACGATTGGACGCGCTCATAAAACAACGAATTTCTCAATCTCCAATACGCCCGCACAGAATCCAAGTTATTTCTATAAAATAAATAACAAATAAGAACAGCATTAATATTAGGTTGAATTCGTGTATTAAATTCTTGAAATATTTTGTGTAATTCTTCATCTCTTATTTCTATAACTGCTAAACGAGCGCCCGCCAAGCAATCAGTTTTCGACATCGAATGAACAGTTACAACCTTCTTAGATTGCTCTTCGGTTATTATTCCTGCTTGTCTTAATTCAATTTCAATTTGCCGAACAGTTTTTATAATTGGCAATTCGGGGGAGGCAACAACATTTTGGTATGATAGATCATCAATAATTGTTATGCTATTTTGTAAACAGTATTTTACAAGCGTCTTAATTGTTTCTTCGCTGAAAGTTTGTCCTGTTGCATTATGTGGATTATTTAGCACCAAGGCGCCTCTTTTTTTCCACTCTGCATCATTTCGACATAGTTCTTCTATTTTTACTTTTATAGCATCGACATTTAGTTCGAGATTTGATGTTAGTGGAACGGCATGAACAATAGGAAAACACTGTTCATAAGACCAGCTTAAATCTGGAATGACTACTTCATAGATTCCACAATGGAAACCTAAAATTCCTAAGGCTGTGCGAGATGATCCGCTTACGACCATGCATGATGATCTATCATACTGGGATTGGTGTTTAACAAAAACGCTTAAGAAATTTTTTTGAAGAATCTCGATCCACTCGCTATCGTGTAAATTCGAAAAAAACTCTTCTAATATAGACTGAGCATCTAAAGAGGCAAATTCATCATAAAGCTGGTTTTTCAAAACATTGCGAATTTTCTTAGTAAGTTCAGATGTTTTTGAAGTGTAAAGCGATAAAGAATGTTCGACTTTTTGCCCAAAAGAATCGAGTAAGGTTGACGATTTCTGTTCGATAGATTCTGCAATAATAGGAATTCGTAGTTCAGCGGCTTTGGAAAACTCTAATCCTTCATACGATGGTTTTATTTCAATTCTTTGGATTTCTTGCGGAGGTTGAAGATATTTTTTTCCATGCTCAAGGAGATAAATTAGTAGTTCAACCTCTGATGCAGATGGTGTTCCTTTTAAATTGAAATGCACATTCTCGATTACATTTAAAAAGTCTGAATTGCCAACAATGAATACGATAGATACATTTTTTAAATGATCCGAAAAAATTGCCGGCGTTAAAAAACGAATTACGCGTTCCACAAGTTTTGCTTCGCGAGCAAGCGAAAGATGATTTGGCGCGTTATTGATTTCTATAAAGAAGATTGGGTATTTAAGACTCATTGCGCGTAATGTTCGGCGCGTTTCTTCGGTAAGAATTTCACCAAGAATTAAAAATAGCGGGACATCTTTATTTTGCTCGCAAAATGCTTGTAGTTGTTCTCGCGCATTAATTTCTGAACTGTCTAAAGTTTCAATAGCAACATTCGCTATTGATTTAAGTTTTTCAAGTAGTTCGAAACGATATAGAAAAACCTGAACCGGCGCTTTTTCCATATATTCGGAAATAACAAATAAGAAAATGCGAAGGGCTTCCTGCACGCCGCCAGAAGCCAGAATCATTTCTCTGCGTCCCGTCTGCTCGCCTGTATCGTAATGCAATGGTTCTGCTTGGCTTTCTAACCACTTGCAGAATTCGCGGATTAGTGCATGCGGATTTTTGCGCACATATCCGCCACGCGGCATATAAGGATTACTTTTTTGAATTGTGCTTATGAGAAATTCTAATCTCGGTTTTTCCGATACATCCCATCCGAGATATTCTAGTATAGCATCGCTTGCGGCATCGTGCAATGTTTCTTGTTGCGCATCAACGCCAAGCGCGATACGCAAAAATGCGGACGATAGCTTAGAATCCTGTAATGGATTTCCGATATGAAAATTAACCCGCTCGTCTTCCGCCACCGGCGAAGCCGCAGTTGTTTCGCTAATATCGGAAACTCGCGCAGTACGTACAGGTTTTAATCGAAAAAAGTTTAATAACCCCGCATTTTGGGATGTCATTTTTTTACAATTGAAATGTGTGTGATTACATCTAAGAGAAGTTTTATTACTTGCTCTTTTCTTTCTGAGTATGTTTAGTGTCTATCATCTTTGCAAGTAAAGCTTGAAACATGTCGAGCAAATCAGCGCCGCGTGAAAGGTCTTGCGGCGTTAAAGAGACAACTGTTCGTGCGTTTCTCAAGCTCTGACTCGCTTCAGCTAAACGCGCAGCTTGCGGCGTAAGCATTAGCAATTCAGGATTGTTTTTTAGTAATTCAAGTTCTTCTCGCTCAAAAGCTAAACGCATACGATTTCGCTCTAATTCCTCTCGTAATTGCTTGCTGGCAAATGCAGACTCTTTTTCTTGTTGTTTTGCTTTCAATTCTGCTTTTTTCATTTCAAGCTCATGTTCCATCTTTGCAATTTCTTCATCTGCTTTTAGTTTCGATTTTGCGGCGGCTATTCGTGCCTCATTGTTAAGCAGTTCAGTTTTTTCTAATATACGCGCCTGCTCTTGTTGACGAAGCGCCTCGGCAATTTGCGAATCAGTTGGATCGATTGACAGCACGACAAGAGAAATTAATTCAACGCCAAATCTTTCTTTTATTATTGAATTTTTCAACATCAAGTAGTCTAAAAGCGCTTGAGACGAAATTGTGCTGATTTCTTGGCGTTCAGAATATTCTTTCACGAGTCCTTGTATAAGCGCCTGAACTTCTTCAGCGGCTCGAATAACAGCATCGCTACGCCATCCCCCGACTCGAATTAACGCTTGTATATATTCCGTAGATGGACCGACTGAACCAAGCAGTTTTACTCGTATTCCTAAATTTCCAGATACCGTAGCATCAACGGTGATTTGAATCGGTTGAGAGGCGCGTTTCAAGGGCAAACTAAAATGCCGCGCATATAACGATCCTTTTCGAATACCAATTTTTCCACTTGATTCATATAATACTATCACTTCGGGACGACGAATACGGTATTCAAAAAGAATTAACGCTGCGCAACATATAACTAAAATGATTAATGCTTCCATGAAATTGCTCCTTCGATTTAGTTTTCCGATCAACTGCTTACTGAACTTAAATAAAGCATTTTTTTTATGATTTTCAAGCAGCAAAACGGAATTCAAGTAAAGTTCTTGCAATAATAGACAACAGAAAATAAGCATACATATTAATTGTTACTTCGTATTGTGTT
>JBBIII010000056.1:12293-15868 GCA_037446575.1 Ignavibacteriales bacterium | reverse complement strand
TTGTCAATTTATATTACTTCACCACAGATCAATTCTCAATCCAGCCGTAATAAAAAACGGAGAATAAGAGGGACGACTTTTATCTTCGGTAAGCGGCATTAGCCAGCCAGTTTGTGCTGTCAGACCAAGCGCCCCGCTTCTTGTGTTGCCAAAAATCCCTAATTGCAAAAAATTACTTTCCATACTTGGAATATTAATTGCCTGCCCAAATTTTCTAAAATTGGAATAATCAGTTTTCGATAAACGAAATATCGAACCATATTCTAAAATAGATTCCGATGATTCGGTGACCGACTTTTTAAAAATTGCCGCATTCAATTGCAGATAGTATTGCTTATAATCGGCATCTACTCTATCAATCGGAATTATAAACCCAAATATATTTTTTTTATCCGAATCAATACTTCCGTTAGCTGTTCCTTTGCCATATCCGGCAAAAATTTCAATTTTCATTTCTTCATCGCCAATTCTAAACGGAGAGAAGTAGTAACCAATAGCGCCTTCATAATAGCGGTGACCATGTGTAAACTTAGCTTCACTATCCGGCTTTTTATTATTTTCCTCGTTATCAACTTTCTTGCTGGCTGAATATGAACCGGCGGCTATTATTCCAATGTGTTCAATTGGAGATATTCCAATATTAACATCATAGCTGTTTGTCCCCGCATAACCGGCTATACGGATATTTCCCTGTTTATCAAACATTGGTGTCGGTGCAGTATTTGGCAAAAAGTGCGGAGTATAACAACCAACGAACGCTAAAATTACAATGAAGCCAATAATTACGTTTAAGTTCCTCATAATGACTCCGAAAACATTGAAATAAATTTAGAAAAATTACTTGCTTAAGAACTTATTACTGCGTCCCAGTTAAGCGTACTAGAAATAAACTCAAATCTGCCCAATAAGTAATTATCGCCAACGCTACGAGTTCAAGTAGTAAAAATATCAGAATAGATTTTGTGATATGAAGCAAAGACTTGTTAAATCTCAAGCTTGATAAAAAAAGATTCATACCGACAGGCGGTGTAAGATAGCCAATCTCTAAATTTGTAAGGAAAATAATGCCTAAATGAATAGGATCAACGCCGAAAGCGCGCGCAATAGGAAGGATAAGCGGAACGATAATAAAAGTTGCGGAAAAAATATCCAACATCATTCCGACAATTAGAAGAAAAATATTTAGTATAAGCAAGAAAGTTAATGGACTATTTATATGCTCTTTAACAAACTCGAAAAGCGCTTGTGGAATTTGTTGATCAATAAGATAATTTGTTAGACCGAGCGCTACGCCAAGTATCGAAAGAATTGCGCCAACCAACAGCATAGATTCTTTCATAACGCGGGGCACATCGGTAAATAATTTCAAATCTCTGTAAATAAATACTTCAACAATAAAAACATAGAAAGCTGTAACAGCCGCCGCTTCAGTTGCAGTTACAAATCCGCCATAAATTCCAATGATGATAATAAATGGCAATGGAATTTCCCAAGCCGCTTCTTTTGCCGACTTGAGAACATTTTTCCAAGAAAAAGGAATTCGCGGAACATTTGACATTACACCTATACGAACGCTATAGATAGCGAGAATGCCAATTAATATAAAACCGGGAATAATTCCAGCAACGAACAATTTATCAATACTGACTTCTGAAACAATCCCATAAACGATAATAGGCAAGCTTGGTGGAAATAGAAGTCCGATACTGCCGGAAGCAGTAACTAACCCAAGTGAAAATTTTTCAGGATATTTTTCTTTAATCAACATTGGATATAGCAGACCGCCGAGCGCGACAATTGTTACACCCGAAGCTCCAGTAAATGCAGTAAAGAAAGCGCAAGTCGCAAGCACTACAATTGCCAATCCGCCGCGCATCCAGCCAAAGGTTGCTTGCGCAAGATTGACAATTCGTTTAGGCGTATTGCTTTCGGCTAATAGATAACCTGCAAAAGCAAATAAAGGAATAGCAATTAGCGGGGGCATATCCGTCAGCCGATAAAGCTCAATTATAACAGCGGATGTATCAATATCTGAGGCAAAAAATAAATAAAGAGAAAGGGCGCCAAAGATAGCAAAAAGCGGAGCACCGAAAAGCGCAAGCACAATTATCCCAATAATAATCAGCCAGATGCTCATCCCGCTTCCTTTTTTATTGATTTGTGTATATCTATCAATGCTCGGATGAGGAAATGAAAAGTCAACAGTCCATAGCCGATTGGAATAACAATTTGTGCATACCACGATGGAATATCGCCAAAGACAATATTTTTATTGTTGATCTCAAACTCGATAAATGTAATAGACGCTCGTGAAAGAAGGAAACAAATTGTTGCCGCAAAAATATTTGCAACCGCCGCAATTATTCCCTTCAGTCTTGCAGGCAAATATCTTGTAAGCACATCAATATTAAGATGGCGTTCATTGCTTGTAGCTAAAGCCGCTCCAAGAAAACCGATCCACAAGACAAGATGACGAAGTAAAATATCCCCCCAAACAATTCCGCCCGAAAAAAAATTGCGAAGCACAACTTGGCCAAACGCCATAATAAGCATTATAAGAAGGAGAAAAATAAGAATTGCCCCCTCAATTTTATTAATGAAAGAATCGATGGTTTTAAAAATTTTCATTTCTTCTTAGAGTTATTTCGGAATTCTATTACTGCTTTTTCAATGCTCTTCATAAAATCTTCATCGTACATTTTACCGACAAGCATTCTTCTTGCTCGTATGCCGGCTTCAACATATTCTTGCACTTCTTTTTCTTTAGCTTCAGTGAAAGTAATTCCCCGCTTTTTCAGTTCGATAAGCGAATTTTTGTTGTCGATCCTTCCTGCATCAGTAAGTTTCTTCATATATATTCTTCCATTGCGAACGAGTATTTCTTGCAAATCTTTCGGCATACCGTCAAAATACTTTTTTGAAATCAACACTGCGCCGGCAGAGCAAGTCAATGGAAATTCAACCATAAATTTTGCTTGAGTGTACCACTGCAGTGCAATTGCCGCATAAGGTGTAGTGTAAAACGCATTAACCAAACCTGTTTGTAAAGAGGTTCTAACATTATCAAAAGAAAGTGGAATCGGTCTTAAGTCCAACGCTTTAAAAGCAGTTTCTGCAACAGGGTCTCCGTCCCAGACCCACATTTTAAGTTTGCGTATATCATCCGGTTTAGTAATCACGTTGTTGCTGAATACGTACACAAAACCAACTTCAGCCCAGCCCAATAAAACATACCCACCCGCTTCAAATGCTTTTTGAAATTCAAGATCAAATGTATTATAGAGGTTGTCGGCTTCTTCACTTGTTCGAATTAAAAATGGCATATCGAGAATTCTTACTTTGGGCGCAATCTCGCCGAGTCCGACTCCAGTAAATCCAGCCGCATGTAATTGACCAACGCCAATTTTTCTGATTACGGTTTTTTCATCTCCTTGTATTCCGCTCGGGTACATTCTAAATTTAACTCGCCCACCGCTTTCTTTTTGCACAACAGCGTCGTATTCCTTCATTATATTCATCCACGTACTTCCTTCTGGCGCAATTGATGCAAATTTTATCGTGTATTGCTGTGAATA
>JBBIII010000056.1:0-12193 GCA_037446575.1 Ignavibacteriales bacterium | reverse complement strand
ACGTACTTCCTTCTGGCGCAATTGATGCAAATTTTATCGTGTATTGCTGTGAATAACAAGTTGAAAGTAAGAAAGTATAAAGTATTAAGTATTTAAGATGATTCATTTTATTCTTTCATTATTATTGATTTAGAATAATTCTTCAGCTTGAGCTAAAAGTTTCTGCGCTTTCTTCTTAGCAATAACATTTGCAAGTCGCGCCTCTGGAAGAACGTCTATTGAAGTCTCTTCGATTTGCTTTAACAATGAAGTGAAGAGATCCTGATCTAATGTTGCAACAGCATAAGTCTTCGCATAATACAACTGCGTCATTAAGAATTTTCCGCCATTGAGCGTTAAACATTTTTCAAAATATTCTTTCGATTTTTCCGGATTTCCTCCGAGCGATTTTGGAGTGTTTCCTTCTATTGAACCTAAAAACAAATATGCGCCCCCATAATAAAAGGAAGGATTTCTTTCGACAACAAATTCTATTAACGCTTGAACTTTACTTAGATCGGCAAGTCCGGCAATATCGGTGCGAGTTATGTTGATGTAACTTCCCCAACTAAAAGCTGTCCAAAAAATTGCAGGCACATCATCATTGTTAAACGTTTTTACCGCTTTGCGAAATTTTTCGATATCGCCGTTAGCCGCCTCTCTAAATTTTTTATTCTTATTTAAAATGCGCATTCCGTAATCTTTTGCGCGTAAATAGAAAGAGCGAGCTCGCTCGATGCTGTCATCTTCACAGAAAGCTAATGCATACGAATTAAAACCTTGAGCGGCAAATAAAAGAAATTGCTCGTTTGCCGGATCGCTTTTTATCATTGCCTCAATTAGTTTTAAGTTGCTTCCTAAAGCTTCATGAGCAAGTTGTAAATCTGATTCTTCATTAAACGATGCAAGTCCGTTTTCCATAATTCCACTCATAGAACGTATGGCAAGGGTTTGCAAACAGCCTTCGAATAAAAAAATTGAAATTATAAAGAATAATATTCTTTTCATTTTTCCCTCATCAAGCGACTATATCAACAGAAAAAATATATGGAAAAATTGCCTGCGTTTCAAAGAAAACAATATGAAGAGTTTTTCATTCATGAATGGCAACGCTTACAATTCAAATATTACAAGCTCAGAATTGACACTTTTACGATAAAAAAGTAAATTGCTTCGTGTTGAAAAACAATATGTGCAACCCGCTTAGAAATTGCAATGCGTATACTTGTAATAGAAGATGAAATCAAAGTCGCACGTCTATTAAAAAAAGGTTTAGCGGCTGAGGGATACGAAGTCGTAACCGCGGCAGACGGCAAGAACGGAGAAAAATTAGCCAGGACCGAATCGTTCGACTTAATACTTTTGGATGTTTTACTCCCTAAAAAAAATGGATTTGAAGTTCTAAGGGATTTACGTAAAGATGATATTAGAACGCCAATTTTAATGTTGACAGCGCGCAGTTCAACCGATGATATAGTAAGCGGACTTGATAAAGGCGCCGACGACTATTTAACTAAACCATTTACATTTAATGAGTTGCTTGCGCGAATTCGTTCGCTTCTTAGGCGCAGTAGCGTTAAAGTTAAGTTGAAATACTCCGACCTTGAATTAGATACAATAACTCACAAGGTTACACGCGGAGGGAATCCAATCGAGTTAACTGTGCGCGAATATGCTCTGGTCGAATACTTAATGAGAAACCGTGGAAAGTTAATTTCACGTCAGGAATTGGCTAAAGAAATTTGGGGATACGATTTTGACCCGGGAACTAACGTGGTTGATGTTTTTATAAATCATATAAGAAAGAAAATAGACATTGATCAAAAAGCAAAATTAATTTGGACAGAACGCGGCAAGGGATACTACTTTTCTGATATACAACTTAAATTTAAAACCCTCTGAAGACGAAAAATAAAACATGAAGATTTTTCATTCTATCCGCACTAAACTTACTTTATGGTACGCAATTATTTTAGGCATTACGCTTGGAGCTTCCGGGGTTGTAGCTTATATTATTTCTCATTCTGCCTTGTTAGAAAACCTTGATTATTCTCTAAAAAATGAAGTTAAATGGGTTGCAGAATTTATTGAACCAAAAGCTAAGAAAATTAAATTAAAACGCGCCGCTCTAAAAGAACTTCAGGAGCTAAAACGAACCGCCGCACAACAAGAAGAACAACCCGAAGTTGAACCCGTTGATACTACCGAAGGGATGCGCTCTGAAATAGACGCAATGTGGAATCAAATTTATCAACACACTTTATTGAGTCCAAGACGCCATTATATTCAAATACTTGACCGCAATGGAGATTTACTCTATCGTTCGCAAAGTCTACGCGGTCATAAATTAATATACCACGACATTCCATATCAATGGATAAATGTAGTTAGCACAATTGGACCAGATAATCAAGAAATCAGACTTGCCTTAACGCAAAATGATTATGTAAAAATCTTTGTCGCTTATCCACTCCAACCGATTTATGAAGTAACTAATAACGTGTTTTATAATTTTCTATTTATAACGCCTATTGCATTACTTGTTTCTATAATTGGCGGTTGGTTTTTAGCTCATAAATCTTTGAAGCCGGTGGACGAGCTTACAAAAACAGCAAAAGAAATTACAGCAAAAAATCTTAACCGACGCCTGCCTACACACAAAATAGACGATGAACTTGGAAGATTGACCGAGCAATTTAACGACATGATAAACCGACTTCAAGCGTCGTTTGATCAAATACAACAATTTTCTGAAGATGCTTCGCACGAATTACGAACACCATTAACAATTATGCGCGGTGAAATTGATGTGTCGCTTCGAAACCAGCGTATTCCTAAACCAATTCGCAACCTGCTGAACAGTATCAACCAAGAATTAGTTAGATTATCATCAATTGTCGAAAGTTTGATGATTTTGGTAAAATCAGATACCGGCAGGTTAGTTTTTAATATGCAGACTGTTGAAATTATAAATTTAATTGAAGAGATAGCAGCTAACATTCAAGTAATTGCAGACACAAAAAAGATTAAACTCGAAATAGAAAATAAAAATCCAATTAAAATAAACGCCGATCCATTACGCTTGAAACAGCTTTTCTTTAATCTAATTGACAATGCCGTAAAATACACGCCAAAGCGAGGAGCAGTATCAATTTCAATTGTAAAAGAAAACGGGTTCGTTTTAGTATCGGTAAAAGATAATGGCATCGGTATTCCTAAAAAAGAACAAACTAAAATATTCCAACGTTTCTATAGAGTAGAACAAACAAGCATAAATGATGATAGCGGCGGAAGCGGTTTAGGTCTTGCAATTGCAAAATGGATAGTTGAAGCTCATAAAGGTTCAATTGATGTTAAAAGTAAAGAAGGAAAGGGAAGCATATTTATTGTTAAACTACCTATTTCTTAAGTTATTCTTATTGTTTAAAGCATATCGTAAGAAACATCCATAATTTCAAGTAGTAACCAAGTCCAATCTCCTGTGTCGAGCTTCCACGTGGCAGTCATTTTTGTAGGTATTTTTATTCCATTTCTTACTTCTGTCTCTTTGACTTCGATTATCCATTCTTTCAGTTGTGCATCTTCCTCGCCACTCATAAAGCGCATAGCGGAAAATTTTTTGAAACATCCACTATGGTCGAAAAAGAATATTCCAGAGCTGGTAATACCCTTATAAGTTATAGTTGCTTTTGCAGATGAATCATTAATGCTTTCCCATTTTATATATGGACTGATAACAGCAGAGGGAAACCATACAATTTCAGCTAAGTATCGTTGTATAGTAACGATATTGATTTTTTCATTATTCTTGTATTCGCTAACAGGAAAAATAGATAAAATTTTAATTAACATTTCTCCCTTGCCGTCTTGGAATTTATCTCTTTCCACAACTTCTACTAATGGAAATATTTTCGAACGTAATGTCCAAACGAATGAAGGCGACTGAGTAGTGAAATACTGTTCTGCTACGGCGCTTTTCCATTGCACTTGTTCAGGACTCATTTTCACTAACGCTTTTTGCTTAAGATAAACGCTTTTAATTTCGTGTCGGTTAATCATTCCCGAGCATTTAAGCCATTTCTGAACTGCACATGGCAAGTATGCAATTTTTTGTTCGGTTAATATATCTGAGATGTTTTCATTCGCCAATTTTACTAAATGATCAACTTCATTTCTAACCATATTTTTAAAGCTAAATTCGCCAAAACCAATAATGCAAATTATAGCGATAATAGCATTGGGTAAAGTTCCAAATTTTGCATCCTTCCAAAAATAAAATATAAGCGCCTGAGAAATAACAATAGCCAAAAAACCTATCGTCCAATAATTGTCATACTTTACCGCAAATAATAGACTTGTTCCTAAAAAAAGCAAAGTAGTTAGTAACCAAAGCAAACCAAGCGGTTTTGAAATAAGTTGAGTTAAATCCTTAATTTCTGCAATACCGAATGCTTTGATAAATCCGAGCAGGTGAATTAACCCATGGATGATAAGAAAAATTACGAATAAAATTCTCATGGTGTTAAGATATTGCGAACATTAATTCCGTTGCTAACTCAGCTTCCTTTTTTTTGCTAAAGATTTGGAAACGACAGACGGAACTAATTTACTTACATCTCCCCCAAGGCGTGCAATCTCTTTAACTACATTAGAGCTTAAATAAGTGTATTTTTCGTTCGGCATAAGAAAAACTGTTTCCATGTTTTCATCAAGTTTCCGATTCATAAGCGCAAGCTGTAATTCGTACTCAAAGTCTGTCATAGCTCTTAGACCGCGCACTACCGCAGTAGCTTTCTTATGCTTTACATAATTAACAAGCAATCCTTTAAAGGAATCCACTTCTACATTTTTCACACCCTTAACAGCTTCTCGTATTAATCTCAACCGATCATCGACTGAAAAAAGCGGATTCTTGGTTGTATCGAGTGCGACAGAAATTATTACTTTATCAAAAAGTTTTAGTGCGCGCTCAAGTATATCGAGATGTCCGTTAGTAACAGGATCAAATGATCCCGGATAAATTCCAATCTTCATTTTTATTTTCCCTCTAATAATGGTGGTATAATTGATTTCAAAATTAAAACCATAGTTTGGCCGAAATACTTTCTTAAAATCTCGTATTTGTTTTCGTCTAAATCAATAATCGATTCCTTACTGTGCTCCATTACTACATAGGAGCCATTCCGAACAGCGCCGGAATCGTAAATTGCGTTTGGCAATTCACCAATTTTTTCGAGCTTATATGGCGGATCAACAAAAACAATATCATACGCTTTGTTTATATTTTTTAAATACCAAAAAACATCCGCTTGGTATACAGCGCATTTTGACTCGCATTTGAGAGTTGCAATATTCTTTTCAAGAACCTCGAGTGATTTTCTCGACTTATCGATAAATGTAACGCTTTTGACTCCGCGACTTATTGCTTCTAAACCAAGACTTCCGCTTCCGGAAAATAAATCCAATACTTCTAAATCCTTCAGAGTGATCCGGGACGCTAATATATCAAATATAGTTTGTTTCGCACGGTCGGTTGTCGGACGAATGGAGAGATCGCGTACATTGATTAAGTGGCGGCCTCGAAATTCACCTGCTATTATTCTCATTTTGTGCGCAACGCTAATCCAATGGCTGATGCAAATCTGTAGCTCTCTCTTATATATGAATCTCGAATTTTATTTGAAGCTTTAATTTTTCGGAAAGAATTCATTACTAACGTTTGTTTGATGCCTGTTTCGGAGCGAAGCGATAAAACAAAATCTTTTGGAATATTAACGCCATGTAAAAGCAATGCTTCAGGGTTACTATTGTCTTTTTGTTTTAAGTATTTTATGTAATCAAGAATTATTCTTGTTGGTCTTGATTCTCCATTATTTTGAAAAGCCCTATAATCTGTCATCTGGCCGTTATGAATCAGAGAGGCATCTACACTTTTTGGACGCAAACCGAAGAGGACAATATCGTGTTCAAGTATTTCCGGGTAATTAACGATTAAAGTTTTTTCTGTGCTGAATTGATCTATATCTATTATATTCAATTTCATTTTTAACGCCGCCGCCACTTTTTGTAAGAACATAGCCATTCCGCGCCTAACTGCAACCATAAACGTTTGCTGTGCTAAAGAATTTTCGATAGGAAGTCCGTGCGAATCTACAACAAATTCCTTCTGTGTAACATCGGGAAAATATTGTTGAACCTCCCATTGTAAGTATTGCGCAAGCTCTTTATCTGTTAACTTTGGATCAATTGGAATAATATTGATAAAAACCGGATCTGGCGGAAGAGCAAACGAAATGTGTTCCGCCGAAATTTTATTGTCTTTGAAAATACTATGCAATTCGTCCGTTAGTGTCTCTACTAGCGGATGATTTGCAGAAAGCTCTTTACCAACCTTAGAAAAATCCAACCCAAAATTTTCTTCCGCAAGAGTCAAAATTGTAATTTTTCTTTTATGCTCAATTTCTGCAACCTGAATTTTTTTATTTAGGAACGAAAGACCGATATACCGATTTGATTTCATTTTAAACATCTTTCGATTTGTTGTCGCTATTGAACAATAATAAGCTGTTTAATTTTTTCCAACTTTTTTATGCTAATGCCTTTAATCTCGAGCAAATCATCTGCTGATTTAAATTTACCGATTTCATTTCTATAGATAATAATTCGTTCAGCTGTAATCTCACCAATTCCTGGTAAATCCATCAATTCTTTCTTAGAAGCAATATTAATATTTATCTTCCAACTTTTGTCTATTGCCTCATTTGATGGCAAATAACTCGCTTCTATTGAATCTGCATTCAATGATGCAAATATGCTGTCAGATACACTATAATCAAAATGTGTCGCAGATGCAAAAGTTACCTGATACAGCTTAATACCAACACCAATTAACAATGAAACCGACAGAAATAGAATAACTTTTTGTTCTGTTTTTGTCAATACAAGCCATTCTGATATGCGTTTTAACATTAAAATTATAGCCCCGTTAATGATTTAATACATTTAAAACGCCTCTTACTGCACAATATAATATCAAGAGTTGTCTTTCTCATAAAGCTTAGATACACTGTTGCGATATAATTCCATGTTTCAGACAAAACATATTAGAATTACAATAGTAATTTCTTTTTGCACAACTTCATAACCAAAATTAAGAGAACACATCTTTAACTTTATCAAAAAACGAGCGATCGCTAAAGCGACGTTCTTCTTCACTCGGATTTACATGCTCGCAAGCTGAAAGTGCGCGCAATAGCTCTTTTTCTTTACTATTTAATTTTGTTGGCACCCAAACATTAACGCGCACTAACTGATCGCCGCGCCCATAGCTATTTAAATGCGGAATGCCTCGTTCTTTCATTCTTAGCATGCGTCCGGCTGGAGTTCCGGGATCAATTTCAAGCTTCGCTTTTCCAGTTAGCGTAGGAACTTCGATTTCTCCTCCTAAGGCGGCTGTAGGATAGTTTATCCACATATCGTATATAATATCGTCGCCGTTACGTTTAAAATGCGGATGCGGTTCTTCTTCAATCATGACAAATAGATCGCCGGCTGGACCTCCGCGCCTCCCTGCGTTTCCCTGTCCGTGTAACGGAATATAATTCCCTTCCGAAACGCCAGCAGGAACTGTAACCTTAATTGTAGATTCACCCTGAACTCGTCCTTCACCATAACACGCTGTACAAGGTTCTTTAATTATTTTTCCTTCTCCATCGCAAGAAGGACACGTTGTTATATTAACAAATTGTCCAAACATAGAACGAGAGACTTGACGTAATTCTCCGCTGCCGCCGCACTGCGGACAGGTTGTTCTACTACTGGAAGATTTTGCGCCGCTTCCGTTGCATATATCGCATTTTTTTTGTCGTTTGACTTTTATTTTTTTTTCTACGCCATTTGCTATTTCTTCAAGCGTCATACTTAACTTAATGCGTAAATCAGAACCGGGTTGACCGTGCTGTGTGGAAGAACGGCGCCGAGATCGCTGTCCGCCGCCAAATACTTCATCAAATATTGAACCGCCAAATCCTCCGGTGAAGATATCGCCAAAAGTATTAAAGATATCATTGATATCTGTAAAATCTCTATAATTTGTGCCTCGCAGTCCATCAAATCCAAACTGATTATATCGTTGTCTCTTTTCCGGATCGCTCAATACTTCATAAGCTTCCGCCGCTTCTTTAAATCTTTCCTCTGCCTCTTTATTGCCAGAATTTCTATCAGGATGATATTTTAAAGCCATTTGACGATATGCTTTTTTTATTTCATCCTGAGATGCGTTGCGTCCAACACCTAAAATTTCATAAAAATCTTTTTTTGCCATATCTATTTTTTTCCGCCTGCATTTTCTTCTGTTTCATTATTTAGAGCTTCTTCTTTCTGGTCTTCAATAGGCGCAGAGGAAACTATGACTTTTGCATGGCGAATAACTTTATCGTTTAGCATATAACCCTTTTGCACTTCTTCTATTATCGTATGGGGCGGAACATCATTGCGTTGTTGCTGTAATAAAGCATCGTGAAAATCTACATTAAATTCTTTCCCTATTGTCTCGAAAACTTTTACTCCTTTACCTTCTAAAACTTTATTAAGTTTTTGATAGATTAACTCTATACCTCTTATCAAATTATTATAATCGGTATTTTCTTTGCTATGCTTAAGCGATCGCTCAAAATCATCAAGTATAGGTAATAGATCTTCAATGAGAGACTCATTGGCAAATTTGACAATGTTCAACATTTCACTTTCTATCCGGCGCTTATAATTATCAAATTCCGCCGCTTTCCTTAAAAGTAAATCTTTATATTGGTCTATTTGCTTTTGCATTTCTTCCAGTTGCAACTCGGTTGAAGTTACTTCTGGAAGCTCCGGAGCTGTTTCGTTCTTTTGCTCCTCACCTTTTCCATTATTTTTATTTTCCAATTCCTTTTCTTTCATAAATTTTAACTGGTCAACATTTTTGCTATTGCCTGAGCCACATAATCTACCAATGGAATAACTTTTCCATAATTCATGCGTGTTGGACCAATTATTCCAACACGCCCAGTTACTCCGCCGACTTCGTATGTGGTCGTTACTATACTATACTCTTTAGTTGTTTCTTCTTTATTTTCTGTTCCAATGGTTACGACAAAACCTTTTTGAAGTTCATCGTGCTTTTCTAAAAGATGCACAATAATGTCTTCATTTTCTATCAATTCTATTACTGAACGAAAATTTTTGGGATCGAAAAATTCGGGTTGATCTATAATATTTTTCGTCCCACCGATGTGTATTTTTTCCCGTTCTTTAGTATCTGTGAACAATTGATCTACAGATTCAATAAATAATCTTATAAGACCGGTTTTTTCGCTTTGAACATCTTTTACTCGCTCGGCAAAAGAATCTCTAATTTCCTTAAAAGTTAAACCTGATAAACGTTCATTTAACATTCGGCTTATTTGTTCTAAATACTCCCGCTTTATTTCCACTCCCACTTCCATCATAATCGTTTTTACTATTCCAGCACGAATAGAAATTACTACAAGTATTTTAGAAGATGTTATATGTATTAATTCGATTTTTTCTAGAATTCCACTTGCTAAATGGGGGGAAGTTACAACGCTTAGTTGATGAGAAATTTTTCCTAACAACTTGGATGTTGCGCGTAATAATTCTTCAGAATCCCCTGTCTGTGATAATTGCTTTTGGATTTGTCTTTTTTCATTTGCATCTAACTGTTGAATTTCCATTAAATAATCGATGTAAAAACGATAACCAAGATCTGTAGGAACTCTGCCAGCAGAAGTATGCGGATGAGATAGAAAACCAGACTCCTCCAAATCAGCCATTACATTTCGAATCGAAGCGGGGCTAAGTCCTGGTTCAAAATGCTTAGATATATACCTTGAACCTACCGGGATGGCAGTTTTGATATAATTATTAACAACATGATGCAAAATGCTTTGCTCACGTTCTGTTAAAGTCAAGCTTTTTTCGGCTCCTTCTTTCATAAAAATTTTATTATCTCTATACAAAATTAACCATTAAACGCTCGTTTGTCAAGACAAAGCTATTTCATTATAATAGGTTAAGGATTTCTATTTTTTAGCAAACTCAAATTGCTTTGACTGACATTTCTTACTATTTTGTAAAAAATTAAAATGAAAACAAAACTTGTTCTCGAAAACGGCACAATTTTCACCGGAGAGTCTTTTGGTAAAGATGGCGAAACCACGGGTGAAGTTGTATTTAATACCAGTCTAACCGGATATCAGGAAATATTAACGGATCCTTCTTACAGTGGTCAAATTGTAACAATGACTTATCCGTTGATTGGCAATTATGGCGTCAATCCGGATGATTTAGAGTCGGTTAAGCCGCAAGTAGCAGGATTTGTTGTAAAAGAATATTCTGAGTATCCAAGCAACTTCCGCTCTGTGGAAAGTTTGGGAGACTGGCTTGCAAAAAATAATATAATTGGAATTCAGGGGATTGATACGCGCATGCTTACAAAGATGATTCGCTCTGTTGGTGCGATGCGCGGCATTATCTCCACGTCAGATTTAAACGATGACAGTTTGCTTTCTAAAGTAAAGAAATCACCACAGATGGCTGGACTTGATCTTGCAAGCCGTGTTACCACCAGCAAAACTTATAAGTGGAATGAAATCGATAAAACTCCTTTTGCGTTATCAGCTAACATAAACGGCGAGAAAAAATTTAACGTCGTGGTTTATGATTACGGTGTTAAACATAACATTCTGCGGCGCCTGACATCTTACGGCTGTAATTTAACTGTCGTTCCGGCACAAACTCCTGCAAATGAAATTTTAGAAATGAAACCAGATGGAATTTTTCTTTCAAATGGTCCTGGCGATCCAGCGGCTGTAACTTATGCAATTGAAAACATTAAAAAACTTATTGGCAAAAAACCGATTTTTGGAATATGCCTTGGCCACCAACTATTGGCATTAGCGTTAGGCGGGAAGACATATAAGTTAAAATTTGGACATAGAGGCGGGAATCATCCTGTTAAAAATCTAAAAACCGGAGTTATTGAAATCACATCACAAAATCACGGTTTTGCCGTTGATCCGGATTCGTTAGATTCAAAATCTATCGAAATCACACATCTTAATTTAAACGATAAGACTAACGAAGGACTAAAGCATAAATCTTTGCCGGTATTTTCAGTTCAATATCACCCTGAAGCATCACCCGGTCCGCACGACAGCGATTATTTGTTCAAGCAATTTATTGAGATGATGTAATAAGCAGAGGTCAGACACCTCGCCGTACGAATCTTAAGTTAGGTGTCTGACATCTATCTCACTTAAAAATAAATCCCGTTGATAAATTATGGTTTTATTGAGATGTAACCTTTCCAAGGTATCAAAGCACAAGCCAAGAAACCTTGAAAAGGTAACGGGGATGACAAAAAAAAGAAAAACAGGGAAAACAGGGAAACAGAAAAAATGAAATACAATCCCAACATCCACCATCGTAAAACAATAAGATTACAAGGGTATGATTACTCATTGGAAGGAGAGTACTTCGTAACCATTTGTACAAAGGATAAGGAATGTATATTTGGTGAGATCATAGGCGAAGAAATGCATTTATCGCCTATCGGCGAAATTGCCAAACGGTGCTGGGAGGAAATTCCCAAGCATTTTCCAAATACCGAAATAGATGAATATGTCATAATGCCGAACCATGTTCATGGAATAATAATCATTAACCAATGTAGGGACGTTCAATTGAACGTCCCTACGAGGATTTCACCCAAGAAAGGTTCATTATCAGTTATTGTCAGAACATTTAAAGCCGCAGTCACAACAGAATGCCATCGTATAGGATTTACAGATTTTAAATGGCAACCGAGCTTTTACGAACACATCATCCGCAACGAAAAAGACCTTGCAAATATACGTGACTATATTTACAATAACATTGATAGATGGACGTTTGACCAAGAGAATGACTGGTAGTCATGGTTAACTAAAAAGTTGTCATTCCCGCGAAGGCGGGAATCTTACATAAACCGGATAATTGATTGATAACTTGGCACACATTTAAACGTTAGTAATCTCCAACGACTCTGCAATCCGCTTGTGCGGGACGTAGATGAAAATAATTGCTTTCAATCTATGTGGCGGTCTCTTTTTTAAAATGGTTAGGTTGCACTTCTTTGTATGTAAAACGATCCGGGTTCTCTTTCTGGTGTTAGAAA
>JBBIII010000055.1:0-16452 GCA_037446575.1 Ignavibacteriales bacterium | reverse complement strand
AGGGAAATTATTGTTTCTGTTTCACATTTGGGAAAAATATTTTTGCACATTCAGGGCAAATCCCATGTGTAAATTCAACATCAGTTCTTCTTGCCATGTAAGATTCTATCTGATTCCAATATCCGTGGTCATCACGAATTTTTTTGCAATGTGCGCATATAGGAAGCAATCCGCTTAATGTCTTCACCTCTGCTAAAGCTTGTTGCAAATTTTGATTTAGAATCTCAAGCTCTAAATTCTTTTGCTCTAGTTGCCTATGAATTTCCATTAAGTCAGTATGAGCTTTATGGAGTTCACTATTTTTCTGAACCGCATTTTCGTAAGTAGATAAAAGCAAATCAATAATTTGTATCCGATCGGAGGATATATAATATTTCCTTCCGGAATAAACAATTTCAATATCAGATTTAGATAAGGAATTTTTGCGTAATTCTAGATTGGCAAAAATATTCTCGATTCGAGAGAGCAGAAATTTATCCTCGTAAGGTTTAGTCAAAAAGTTGTCTGCGCCTGCTTGTAGTCCCTTTATAACATCTTGAGTGTCTGATAAGGAGGTTAAAAGTAAAACAGGTATTTCTTTCCATTCGGGCGAGTTTTTAATTGTCCTACATAATATAAAACCATCCATCTCAGGCATTACGATATCGGTTATAACCAACTCGGGCTTATTACGTCGCAAATGTTCTAATGCCTTTAAACCGTTATTAGCCGATTCTACTTTATAACCATTTTCTTCAAGAATAACGCGTAATAATTTGCTTTGAGTGGGACTATCTTCTACTATTAAAATATTTAATTGCTTTGACATCTAAATACACTCCTATTTACATATTTGATGCATCTACACTATTTGAAGATAGCAAATTATCCAAATATTTACGTCATTTAAATAAAAATTATTATCTTATAGCGATTTTAATCTTAAATTATCTCATAATACTTTTTATAAAGCAAATTATTAGCATAGAAAAAGACAACTAAATATAAATGAATAAGCTACTAGAATTAATCAGAAACCTTTTTTTACCTGTTCATTATGACGATGAAGAACAAAATTGGATTGCAAAAGTAATTAGCATCGTTTCATTATTAACTATATTAGGCCTTAATATTCTTATAATTTATAGGTTAATAGCGAAGCACTTTCTTGATGTTGTCCCGCTTATTTTTATTTGTGTAATTATTTTTATTGCGTACATAATATTGCATAAAAGAAAAATATTATGGCTTACAATAATTGTTTTGTGGTGTGTTTTAATATTTATTAATCACCAAGCCATTAGTAATGATGGAATCCACGACATTGTCTATTTTATTATTCCGGGCATTTTTATTGTTGCAAGTTTGTTACTGCCAAAATTTCATTATGCAACGATCGTAACTGCGGCTATTTTAGCTATCTTAACAATCGGATATTTAGAAATAAGCAACGTAATAAAAAATTATTATAGCATAAGAACAACTTGGGCAGATATATTAGATATTGTCGTAATGCTGAGTATAATTGCAATATCTATATGGTTTTTATCAAATAATCTTCGTTCGAGTATTTCTCGTATTCGTAAAAATGAAAAAGAAATTCGCATTCAAACTGACTTATTGCGAATATCACAAAAACGGTATCAAGTGCTTTTTGAAGGCGCTAATGACGCCATATTTATTCTTAGCGGAGATAAAATTATTGAGTGCAACTTTATGGCGCTTAAAATTTTTAAAAGTGAAAGATCCACTGATTTAATAGAGCATTTTATTTGGGAATTAAGCCCTATTAATCAACCTGATAATCGTAGTTCAAAAGAAAAAATAAATGAAATATTAAATTCTATTATTGAAGGAAAATCACAGCACTTCTATTGGAAATTTTTAAAAGGAGCGAATGTTCATTTTGATGCGGATGTCTCGATTAGCAAATTCGAATTTGGAGACGAAGTATTTTATCAAGCTTTGGTTAGGGATATTACTGATCAAAAACAAGCTGAAATTCGATTAAATTTATTTAGTCAAACTATTAAAAGTATTGGCGAATGCATCACAATCACAGATTTGAATAATATCATTTTATTTGTCAACGAAGCATTCTTAACAACTTATGGTTACGATTATGACGAGATAATCGGGAAATCAATAGATATTGTAAATGTGGATACTACAATAAGAGGAAAAGTTGTAATTGACGCCACATTGAAGGGTGGTTGGCAAGGAGAGGTTTTAAATAGAAAAAAGGATGGAACGGTGTTCCCAATTTATCTGTCTACTTCAGTTGTTAATGATGAGGATGGTAAAGTAATTGCGCTTGTTGGCGTTGCAACTGATATCTCTGAGAGAAAAAAAGTAGAAAAAGTATTAGAAGTAAGTGAAAAGAAGTATCAAGATATTGTAAAGTGGGCGCCTGTAGGTATTTATCAATCCACGAAATCAGGTAAGTTGTTAAATGCGAATAGAAGCATAACAAATATGCTGGGCTTCGAAAATCCGAACGATATAATTGGCTGTGATATGGGAAAGGAAATTTATTATGATGAAAAAGATAGAGAACAATTTATTAATCAGCATAATGCAATTGGTGAAAACATATCATTAAGTTTTGAAACTAAATGGAAGAGAAAAGACGGTTCATATTTATGGGTGCTTATAACCGCACATGACGTTAGAGATAAAGCAAAGGAAATACTATATTACGAAGGGTTTGTATTCGATATAACAGAGAGAAAAAAAACTGAAGAAGCATTGGGAGAAAGTGAAGAAAGATATCGTTTATTAGTAGAGAATTCCACCGATATCGTATCCGAAATTAGCAGTGACGGCAATATACTTTATATAAGTCCTAATATAAAATCTGTTTTAGATTACGATGCAGATGAATTTATAAAACTGAAAGAAATTAAAAATCTTTTTAGCGCCAATAAGGACAATATTATAAACAATACATCAAATAATTATATATTTAAATTAAAAGATAAATCTGGTAAATGGCATTGGTTTGAGTCATCAAGTAGAGTTTATAAAATTTCATCTGGCGAACAACGAATTGTGATGTTTAGCCGCGATATTACACAACGTAAAAAAGCGGAAAAAGAGTTGGAGCGATCAAAAAAACAATTGCAATTATTTACCGAACACTTGGAACACATACTTGAAGAAGAAAAAAAGAGGATTTCGCGTGAACTACACGATGAGCTTGGTCAATTACTTACCATCTTGAAATTTGACTTAAGTTGGCTTAGATTAGAGGGTGCGAAAGGAAATACAGAAATAATTTCGAAAACCGATGCAATGATGGAATCAGTTAATGAAGCCTTAGCATCAGTAAAGCGCATTTCAAAAGAAATTCGTCCACCTCAACTTGATGCGCTTGGCTTAAGCGGCGCAATACAGTGGGATATAGATCAGATAGAAAAGAAAACCGGATTTAAAGGATATGTAAAAGTAGAGCCTGAAGATTTTTCAGTAAAAGGGCAAATTAGCACAGTATTATATAGAGTATTTAGAGAAGCATTGACAAATGTGGTAAGACATTCGCAAGCACAACATGTTTTTATTCGTTTAATAAAAAAACCTCAATCGATAATATTAACAGTTAGTGACGATGGCCGTGGAATTACAAAAAAGGAAATTAAAGGAGAAAAATCATTGGGGTTGGTCGGAATTAGAGAGCGGATTAGAATAGTTGGCGGAACTTTTCAAATAGAAGGCAGACCTGATAAAGGAACGGTGCTTTCAGTAGAAGTACCAATAGAGAAAAAAAAGAATGGAGAAAGTGAATTATGATTCGTGTCTTAATCGCCGATGATCATCCTATCGTAAGAAAAGGATTAAGAACAATTCTAAAGGACGTCAAAGATATAAAAGTTGTTGATGAAGCTTGTGACGGCATCGAGGTTATGGAAAAAATACGAACGTTCGAAATAGACGTTTTAGTTTTAGATTTATCAATGCCTAAGCTCGATGGTTTAGAAGCGATTAAAAGAATTAAAGCTGAAAAACCTGAAATTGAAATATTGGTTTTAAGTATGAACCCTGAAGAAGTATTTGGAATTAGAGCATTAAATCTTGGCGCTTCAGGATATCTCTCTAAAGATGTTGCATTGGAACAGTTATTAATTGCTATTAGAAAAGTCGCAACAGGAAAAGTTTATATCTCTCAAGTGTTGGCAGAATCAATTGCGCAAAATGTTAGTCGCGGTTCGCCAAAACTTCCGCACGAACATCTCTCTGATAGAGAATACCAAATTATGCTTATGATAGCAAAAGGAAAATCTTTAAAAGCAATTAGTGCAGAGCTATCTGTCAGTGTAAAGACAATAAGCACACATCGGGCGCATATTTTACAAAAAATGAAAATGGAAAACAATGCACAAATTGTAACTTATGTTCTCCAAAATGGATTAGTATCGTAAAAATCAATTTTAAAAATTATATCAAAATGCAATTATCAAGCTTCGTTTATTAAATTATCGAAAAACGGAGAGCCCTTAAAAAATAATTGTATAAGATAAAACTGCATCTTATTACAACAAATAAAATTAAAAATTCTTCTAATTTTATGTAAATAAGGACTAATTCTTATATAAGAATTAAAAAGCAAATCTTGTTTTATCTTTTTAAATTAAAAAGTAGGGTGTTTAATAATAGGTAAAACCTCATAATAGAATCAGCATTTTACTGATGTTGTATTATAAAAGTATTATGCAAATTATGCCTGCAATTGTTGCATTATTAGAATTTATGAAAGGAGCAGTAGAATGGCAGCAATTAATAGTATCAAAACGCAAAAAGAAGGAAAACATCAAATAGAAGAACAATTAAAACTTGTAAGTTTTAATGTCGATAAAGAAGAATTTGGAATAGATATCCAGTGTGTGCAAGAAATTAATCGAATAGTAGAAATAACGCATGTTCCAAATTCGCCAGAATTTGTTTCCGGCGTAATTAATTTACGTGGAAAAGTTATTCCGATAATAGATTTAAGAAAAAGATTCGGCTTCCCGCCTAAAGTAAGCGATAGAAATACACGCATAATAGTGGTAGAAATAAGCGCAATGGTCGTTGGGTTTATAGTCGATTCCGTGCGAGAAGTTATCCAAATATCAAAAAGTATTACTGAGCCGCCGCCGCAGATTGTTGCTGGCATTGGTTCAGAATACATCAACGCTGTAGCAAAATTAGAAAATCGATTGCTTATTATATTAGATATAGAACGTGTGCTTAGGGATAAAGAAAAACAAGAACTTGAAGAAAATAGCTAACTTATGCAATTATTCGATGCGAACGACTACGCTTATTTATCAAATGAAAAATTATTCTCAATCTACATCTAAAAAAATATGTATGACAGTTTGAATAATAGAAGATAATTTGTATGAATGAAAATATAAAAAATCTGATCTGTCAACTTCTGACTGATCCGGATCCCGATGTAAGACGCAGGGCGGCAGAAGATCTCTCGGAATATAAAGACAGAAATATTCTTACAGTGCTGTCTATTGCACTGGAAGATGAGAACAAGGGAGTTGAAGACGCAGTTGCTCGTTCTTTTTTGAATTTAGGAGGAGTTTCAGCTGCACGCGCGATTGTTCATCACTTAGAAGACGAAAATATAGTCTCTCGGAATCTAGCGGCGAAATTATTGATCAAACTTGGCGAACCGTCAATTCACGCATTAATTCCATATCTAAAGGACTCAAAAAAAGATGTCAGAAAAATAGCTGTTGATATTTTAGGCGAGATCAAAAACAAAGAACCTTTAGAATATTTATTTCCTTTACTCCATGATCCAGACCCAAATGTTTTAGCGGCTACACTTGAAGCTATAGGAAATATAGGCAGTAGCGAAGCAATTGAGCATATCTGCAATTCATTTCATCAATATCCATTTGCTCATGTCGTCGCAATAGAGGCGATGGGGAAAATTGGCGGCGATGTTGCCAGAGATTTTATTGAAAACAAATTTAAAGAAGCAATGATCAATGGCGAGGTGGATCGTATTTACTTGTTTGCTTTACTTGACGCTATGGGCACGCTCGGCGACGGGGAAACTTTAGAAGTGCTTATAGCTAATTACGAAAAGATTAAAGAACCGCTCAGAGATATTTTAATACACGATGTAGTGCAGATATCGGAACGTTGTAATTTAGAATTTCAGTTTGAAGATAATTCAAGAGAAGATATACTAAAAGCATTAAATAATTACAATCAAAACATCCAATTAAGCGCCGCAAAAGCTCTGGCTCAATTTAAAGATCCAGAAGTTACGAAAGCGTTGTTGCTATCTTTGGGAATTTCTGAAGAAATGGATTTTGTGATTATTGTTCAGATGTCAACACGTCCGCAAGTATTTAAGATAGCCCTAGAATGCCTTGAAGATAGCTCTTTCCAGGGTAAATGCCAACTAATTATGCTGTTAGGAAAATTAGCTAATGAGTACATCCGAACATATTTTGGAACCTCAAACTATCCTTTTGAATTAAGCGATTTAGATAAAGCATTTACATTAACAGCAGAATATTGGCGCGAAGCAACTCAAGAAGATTGGGAAATAATTGCTAATACATTGTTTAGATTAGATTGCGAACGTGCAACTACATTTCTGTATGGCGTTATGATTGGTTTAGATCCTTGGTCGCGTGTTCATATGATAAATCAACTTGCAACAGTTAAAACACATCATGCACGAAGCTGTATTTTACGATTTGCAAAAGATGAAAGTGAAGCGGTGCGCGAAGCAGTAATGTTGGCGTTAGATACAGATAACCCCGAAAATGCAGACAATATGTTTAAAAGGGGATGAAATAAATATTAATGGGATTGAATAAAAGTGCTGGAACAAAATCCAGAAATAAACAAAACTGATAACTCGATTACGCATAAACTTTCTGATTCGACTTTTCTCGAATTAAGAAAATTTATTTATTTGCGCACCGGGATATTTTTTACTGAGAAAAAAAAATATCTAATTGAAGGCAGAATTGCAAAAAGACTGCAATTATTAAAGTTAGATACATTTGAAGATTATTTAAATCTATTAAAACATAGTCAATATAAAAATATTGAATTTGAACATCTATGTAATGTTATAACAATAAATGAAACTTCATTTTTCCGAAATGAACCGCAAATAAACGCATTTGAGCAACGTCTTGTACGAGAAGTTATAACGTTAAGAAAAAAACAAGGTACGAATAAAATTAGAATATGGTGCGCAGCATGTTCTTCGGGCGAGGAACCCTATACTGTTGCATTATTGTATCTCGAAACAATTAAACCGCAATATCCTGATATTAATTTCGAAATAATCGGGTCCGATATCAATACAGCAATGCTTGATTATGCATACAAAGGAATTTATAGTCATTATGCAATACGTTCAATGCCCCATACATATGTAAAAAAATATTTTGATAATCATAATGGATTGTACCATCTTCATCAGGAAGTGAAAGACTTAGTTCAATTTGAATATATAAACTTAATTGATCACAATAGAATGAGGCAAATGCTTCATTTCGATTTTATCTTTTGCGCCAATGTGCTTATTTATTTTGACCATAAAGCAAAAGTGCAGGTAGTTGGCGATTTATATAACAGTCTTAACAGAGGGGGATATCTTTATATAGGTTCTTCAGAAATGCTTCATGGCGTATCTTCAGCATTTAAATTAGTTAGTTTACCAAAAGCGACTGCGTACAAAAAGGAGTGATAAAGATGGCTAAAACAGTATTAATAGTTGATGATTCTGCAACTGTAAGAAAATTTGTTACTGCATCATTAAATATAAGAGGATATAAGGTAATTGCCGCTGCAGATGGGATTGAAGCTCTCGAAAAAATGCCAGCAATAAAATTTGATCTTGTAATTACCGACTTAAATATGCCAGATATGGATGGATTTGAATTGATTTGTACAATAAGAGAAACTCCAGAATATAAAGATATTCCAATCATTGTTTTATCATCTATGACAGATTTAAAAAATAAAGATCATGCGTTAGAAATAGGAGCGCTTGTATTTTTAGAAAAACCTTTTAGTGCAGAAGCAATTCAAAATGAAGTGGCAAAATTATTAGAAAAATAAATATTACTAATATTTTTATAGGAAATATCCTATTGTTAAATCGTTTCTTTGCTGATATTAAATACAATTTATTATTTGCAATTTTATAAAGACGAGTTAAAAGTGGGACCTCATATAATTAATTATTAAAGGATAAAATTATGGCATCAATAAATATCCTAATTGTGGATGATTCAATAACAATCAGGCGTATTATAAAAAACGCGTTAAAAACTGTAGGCTTTCCAGATACAATAGAAGCTGGCAATGGTAAAGAAGCTTTACAAAAACTTACTACCGATAACATCGATTTCGTAATAACAGATTGGAATATGCCAGAAATGAACGGATTGGATTTTATTAAAGAAGTGAGAGCTAATCCGGTTTATTCAAATATTCCGATATTAATGATTACTACACGTGGAACAGAACACGATGTTATAGAAGCATTACAAGCTAAAGTCAATAGTTATATAGTAAAGCCGTTTACGCCCCAGGAGTTGAAAGAGAAAATCGAAGGAATTCTCAAAACGGTTCAAGTAAATACTCAATAAAAAAACCGGCAATTTTTTTCACAATCCGGAGAGGATAGAGTTATGAACCAACAAGAACTTGATGGCATTCTTCGAAAAGCCACAGAATTAAAAGTCTTTTGTGAATATGGTCAACGTACCATTCCAGTTTTAGATGATATAGCTGCTTTTGTAAATGAAATTAGTCCGGCTATTGAAGACCTAAAAGCTGTCGTCGATATGGCAATGACAAACATTCCTAAAGCGTCCGATCAATTGGGCAGAGTTACGCAAGCAACCGAACAGGCATCTACTAACATTCTTAATGTTTTAGATAGAATGGTGGCTACATTAGATGATGTCATTTCGGCTGTTGCAATGGGCATGGTGTCATCTGACTTAGGAGCCGCACAAAAAAAATTAGCTACAGTAATTAAATCGTTACTGGAAAAGATGGGCAACGATGACGATATCATAAAACTTTCGGAACATTGGGAAGCATATTTAAAAACTATGAGAATGAGTTCGCATGCGAACAATCTTGAAAAATTATTAAAAGCGCTCCAAGCGGATTGCACAGAGATAATGATGGCGTTGCAAGTGCAGGATATTACTCAACAACATATTGGCACTGCCATGGGCGCAATTGAAACAGTTGCAGAAGGACTTAGCAAATTAACAAGCAGTGTATTTGATATTTCCGGGAAGGAAGAGATATCTATTATACTTCCATTTCACCAGAATGATAAAGTTGTTGCAGAAGAAGACAGAAAGAAAATGGTCGAATTATTATTGCAAAAAGCAAAATCAGGTCAATTATGAAATATAAATTAGTTAAGAGAAAGTAAAGGTTAAAAATGAAAGAAGAAGTTATTCAGGATGAATCCGAAAAAAATGAAAGCGTAATAATTGCTCTTCAAAAAGTTATTACGTTATTAGATAGAATTAAAAATGCTATCGAAGAAAGCTCGAGTAAAATACCAAAAGCCTCCGTGCAGTTAAGCACAGTAACCCAGGCAACCGAAATGGCGACAGTTGAAATATTAGATGTGTTAGATTTGATGGGCACAAAAATACACATAATTGAAAATGGATTAAAAGAATTAGACAACGCATCTTATAACGAACGTCAATTGTTAATGCTAACAGGTATAAAGCAAACACTTATGGAGTTAAAAGAGAATACAAATAACATAACGGTAGCCTTACAAATACAAGATATAACTGCCCAAAAAATTGGAGCAGCAAATCATTTAATAGAATCAGTCAGGAAAGAATTATTAAACGAATTGAATTATTTTGAAACAGCAAAAAAGAAAACAGATGAAGCACGCCGCCAAGTAGGTGTTGAAGGCGATACGGCTAAAAATTATGATATCAATGCGGCATATATGAAAACTATAGAACAGCAATCCCAAATTGATAAAGTAGTATCCGAGTGGCAAGAAAAAAACGAAAAGAAATAATTATACTTTTTAACTTGATATTTTAATTTTATGAATGAAATTAAATCTGCGCCTGGTTTCGAAGAAGATATGAAGGAAATATTCGAAAGCTATCTTATTGAAGCAAGGGAAATTGTCGATCATTTAAGTCAGGATTTATTAGCATTAGAAAAAAATCCAAACGAAATGAATCTGCTTAACAATATTTTCCGTGGCATGCACACTCTAAAAGGCACTTCCTCATTTCTTGGTTTTAGCCAAATGACCGAACTTACGCATGCAAGCGAAGATTTATTAAATAAAATTCGCAAAGGCGAAATTATTGCTGATGAAAATATTATTGATTTACTAATTGAAATTCATAAAACGGCTGTAATTCTTTTAAATAGAATAGAAAACCGAAATCTTCAATCGTTGGATTTTAATGATATAATGCAAAAAATACAGGTTATTTCTCAAAAGCATGTAATTACGCCAATGGAAATACCTTCTCAGCCCTTAAAAGCTAACAATGTCAATATTGCAGGTGCGCCTGAAATTACAGTTCAACAATCAGTAGATTCGACAATAAGAGTAGATGTTGAGCGCTTAGATGATTTAATGAATCTTGTAGGTGAATTAGTCTTAGCGCGTAATCGACTTGCACAAGCAACATTCGCGCTCGTAGAAAAGAATGAGCAAAATGAAATATCGAAGCAAATTGCTGAAGTAAGTGATCAAGTTGATTTCGTAACCACTGAACTGCAATCAGCGGTTATGAAGACAAGAATGGTTCCAATCGAAAAAGTGTTTAGCGGCTTGCCGTTACTTGCAAGAGAAGTGATGCGAACAACGGGAAAAGAAGTTGACCTTCAAATATACGGCAAAGAGACAGAATTAGATAAATCGATTATTGAAGAGTTAAAAGATCCATTAATTCATATGCTTCGCAATGCAATTGACCACGGAATTGAGTTACCTGCAGAAAGAGAAAAGTTAGGAAAACCTTCGCATGGAACAGTAATTATTAATGCGGAGCGCGAGGGGAATTATATACTTATTACTATGGAAGATGATGGAAAAGGGATAAATGCAACAGAAGTAAAACAACGAGCTTTAGATAAAGGTCTAATTACAGAGGCTCAGCTTGCTGAACTTAGCGATGCTGAAGCTCTCAATTTAATTTTTATTCCGGGCTTTAGCACAAAGAAAGACGCTTCCAATGTTTCTGGCCGCGGTGTAGGAATGGATATTGTGAAAACAAATATAGGCAAACTCAAAGGAATTGTGCAAATAGAATCTGAAGTTGAGAAAGGCACAATAATAATATTAAAAGTTCCTCTGACGCTCGCAATAATCCAAGGATTGTTGATGCAAGTAGGCAGTGAGATATTCGCAGTTCCATTAAGCGCGGTTCTTGAAATTGTGCGTTTGAATAGTGATGAAATCTATACTATACAAGGCAGAGAGGTTATTCGTGTTAGAGATGCTGTTCTTCCGCTCGCAAGAATGTCGGAAATTATTGGCAAAACAAAAGATGCAAATAGAAATCCCGTGTCCTATGTAGTCATTGTAGGTTGGGCAGAAAAAAGAATAGGTCTTTTAGTCGATTCCCTAAAAGGACAGAAAGAAATTGTGATAAAATCATTGGGTAGCTATTTAGGTGATGTTGTCGGAATAGCTGGTTCTACTATTCTTGGAGATGGCAGTGTAATATTAGTAATTGATGTAGGACAATTCATTGAACTTTTTGCGAAATATTACGGAAAAGTTGCATGAAGAAAGAACAAACAATAAAATCTGGACAATTAGAATTTATTAGAGTAATCGTTATAGATGATTCAGCATTTATGCGAAAATCTTTAACGCTTATGTTGGAATCTGATCCGGAAATTATTGTAGTTGCTACGGCACGTGATGGGAATGAAGGAATTGAAAAAATTAATGAGTATAGACCCGATATTGTTACTTTAGATATCGAAATGCCGGGGATGGACGGATTAACTGCGCTGAAGAAAATTATGGAATCAATGCCTCTGCCTGTATTAATGGTCAGTTCATTGACAACAGAGAGCGCGGAAGCAACACTAAAATCGTTCGATTTAGGAGCTGTAGATTTTATTTCAAAAGATTTAGCGTCAGTATCTTCTAATATTGTCAACATAAAAGATGAATTAATAAATAAAGTAAAACAAATCGTACGCAGTAAATCGATACAAACACAATTCAGAATGAAACGACTTGTGAAAACATATAGCGGTGTGAGATCAAAGCCCATCAATTATTCACAAACAGTGCCGACATATAATCCACATATCAATTATCAAGGTGTAATGATTGCAGTATCAACTGGGGGGCCGCAAGCGCTATGTAATTTAATTCCAAAATTACCTGAAAAATTTCCACTTGGCGTATCGATAGTTCAGCATATGCCCCCGCAGTTCACACGAACTTTAGCAGAACGATTAAATAACTTAAGTAATATAATGGTTAAAGAAGCTGAAAATGGAGAAAAATTTGAACCTCAAAAAGCGCTTGTTGCGCCCGGAGGCAAACAAATGGTCTACAAAAAGTCAGGAAGTGAAATTCTAATAGAAATAACAGATAAACCATACGATATTCTCTATAAACCTTCTGCAAATCTTATGATGTCTTCTGCAGTGTCAGTTTTTTCCGGTCCATTAATTGGAGTAATAATGACTGGTATGGGTAGCGATGGCGTGCAGGGGCTAAAAAAAATTAAAGCTAAAGGAGGATATACAATTGCTCAAAACGAAGAAAGCTGTGTTGTATTCGGGATGCCGCAATCAGCAATAAACGAGGGGGTTGTTGATACAGTTTTATCAATAGATAATATTTCTTTGGCTTTAAATAAAATGGTTAACACAGAATAAAAGTTTTGAAGAACAATAAAAATATAGAATTAATTTTATTATGACACAGAACGTGGAAAACATTAAGGTATTGATTCTTGAGGACATACCAATAGACGCTGAATTAATAGATAGAGAAATTCAGAAAGCAAATATTGTTCATGAATCACGAAGAGTTGCGTCAAAAAATAAATTTATTAAAGAACTTGACGCATATTCACCGGATGTGATTTTAGCCGATTATTCAATGCCGCAATTCAGCGGTTTAGAAGCATTAAAAATTGTGAGAGAGAAGAGAATAAATACGCCTTTTATTCTTGTTACAGGTTTAAAGAACGAAGAAATAGCGGTAGAATGCCTCAAGCAAGGCGCAGATGATTATATTCTTAAATCTAGCTTAAAGCGATTGCCTGGCGCAATTCGAAATGCTCTCGAAAAAAGAAAAACAGAATCGGAAAAAGAAAAACTCGAATTAGAATTAGAGAGGTCGCAAAAGCAAATTGTGTCTATTTTTGAAAGCATTACAGACGCATTTTTCTCTGTAAACTGTACTTGGGATGTAATGTATTTAAATCCGCGCTCGGATGAATTTTTATCAAAAGTAAATAAAAGACGTGAAGACTTATGGGGAAAGAATTGGTGGGATGAATTCCCCGCATCAGAAGATTCTGTGGCATATAAAGAATTGGAAAAAGCAATGTTACAACGTCAGCCGACTGAATTTGAAGAGTATTATCCCGCTTTAGGTTCTTGGTTACAAGTACGGGCATATCCGTCTGAGGATGGGTTAGCAATTTATATGCAGGATGTAAGCGAAAGAAAGAGAGCTGAAGAAAAGATTAAAGAACAAGCAAACTTTCTAGACATTGCTCAAGATGCTATTATCGTACGAGATTTAAACGATAGAATAATTTATTGGAATAACAGCGCAGAACGAATATATGGATGGAAGAGAGAAGAAGCATTAACAAATAATGCTTCCCAGTTATTACAATCCGAAGGCGTTGATTATGAAAAAGCGCTTTCTATTCTTAGAGAAAAAGGTTCTTGGTTCGGAGAACTGAATCAAATAACAAAGTATGAAAAATATGTAATTGTAGAAAGCCGTTGGAGTATAGTAAGAAACACAAATGGAACTCCTAAATCTATATTAACAATAAATACCGATATAACTGATAAGAAAATAATTGAACAACAGTCATTGCGAGCTCAACGGCTTGAAAGTGTTGGAACGCTTGCAAGCGGCATTTTACATGATTTAAACAATGTCCTAACGCCAATAATTCTTGCCGTTCCATATATGCGAGAAAAAATGAAAGATGAATCGCTTCAAGATATTTTGCAAACCCTTGAGAGCTCCGCTAGAAGGGGCGAGGGGATTGTAAGGCAATTAATGTCTTTCGTACGCGGTATTCAAGGCGATAGAATGGTTTTACAGATAAAAAGTCTTGTGAGAGAATTGTTAAATTTTATCACCGAGACATTCCCGCCTATGATTAAAGTTGTTAAACAATGTCCAAAAGATATAAAATATGTTATTGGCGATGCGACTCAACTATACCAAGTTCTTATGAATTTGGCTATTAATGCCAGAGATGCAATGCCAAATGGTGGAACGCTTTCAATCGAATTAAAAAATATAGAGCTAAATGAAAAGGAGGCAAGTCTGCATCTTGGGGCAATCCCCGGCTCTTATGTGTTAATAAGTGTTAAGGATACTGGTAGTGGAATTCCTTCGGAAATATTTGATAGAATATTTGATCCATTCTTTACTACAAAAGCTCCGGGTAAAGGCACGGGATTAGGTTTATCAACTGTATTAAATATTGTAAAGGGTCATTATGGTTTTATAGATGTTGTTAGTGAAGTAGGAAAGGGCTCTGAATTCAGAGTCTACATACCTGCAAAAGATGAAAGAGAAGAGATTCAAGTATCAAATAATCAATCATTACAAAGCGGTCATGGCGAAACAATACTGATAGTGGATGATGAAAAAAATGTTCAAGATTTATTAAAAGCCACATTAGAAGGACGAAATTATAAAGTATTATGCGCTTATGATGGAATACAAGCCGTTGAAATTTACGAAGAAAAGCAAAATGAAGTAGATTTGATATTGTTAGATATGTTAATGCCAAAAATGAACGGGTCGGCGGCAATACAAGAATTAAGAAGAATTAATCCGAAAGTTAAAATAGTAGGCATGAGCGGAAGCGTTATAGAAAATTTACCGCCTGAAATGCATGATATTATTCACGAGATTCCATTTTTACAAAAACCATTTAGTTCTGATGATATAGTAATGATGATTAACGATATTTTGATCGATGATAAGTTATATTCAACTGTTGTATAAACAGATATAGAAAAGTAACATATAAACGTAATAAAGATAAATTAAAGTGGCACCGACAACTCAAAATAATGTAAGCGAAGTCCGAGCAGAAGCAAATATTATTCTAAAGGTCGTCGATCAATGCATTAAGGCAGGACTATTAGATGACGCTAAGGAACATTTAGAAAAAGCGCGTCTTCTTGATCCTTCAAATGCATATATATATGCTTTTGAAGAGAGATTAACTTTTTTAAAACAGGAAGCGTCAAAGAAAAATATGGCGGCTTCAACACGTGTAGCAATGGAGGATGAGGTAAGAGCAAAATTAGAAGCAGAAAGAAAAAAAGCAGAAGAAGAAAGGCAAAAAAGGGAGGCAGAACAAGCAAAAAAATTAGAAGAAACACGTCAGAGAAAAATTGAGTCCAATACCGCAAATAAAAATATTCCGGTAACAAGTCCAGAACAAAAAAGAGTCGTTGCTTCTCCTCAACAAGCAAATGTACAATCTCAAAAATCATTCTCAAACGCATTTACACAGGATGCATCGGCGATAAAATCATCTACTCAGGCAACTGATATGTATAAAAGAGTTTTATTGCTTGCTTGGGCAGATGGAGCTGTATCGCCAGAAGAACAAATTCAATTGCTGGACTTAAGAACGACATTAAAAATATCTGTAGAAGAACACAATAAATTGGAGATAGAAGCAAAAGAAGAATCTTATACTCATGCATTAACAATTGTTATAAATTCTGGTATAAGTATAAAAGAACGCACAGTTGTAGTATCTGAGCTTCAACAAAAATATCAAATATCAGCAGATATACATGCTAAAATCGAAGAAAAATTATTAGGCAATGTGATTGTCCCACAAACTAAACAAATTTTGTATATTATAGATGACGACGAAAATATTCTAAACATACTTAAAAAAATAATAGAAAGCGGCGGCTACGAAGTTAAAACATTCTTTACATCTGATCAAGCGCTAATGGCTTTGCAAAATGATTCGCCCGATTTAATTATTTCGGATATAAATTTGGAATCATCAACCATAGGTGGATTTTCATTTTACGAGAAAGTAAGACAATTGCAACACCTTGTACAAGTTCCATTTATATTTTTAAGTGGATTGACTGACGAAGGTATGATAAGATATGGTAAAAGTCTTGGAGTTGATGATTATCTGACAAAACCGTTTACAAGCGAGATGCTTCTTGATACAATAAAAGGGAAAATAAAACGATATAAACAGATGA
>JBBIII010000054.1:0-16513 GCA_037446575.1 Ignavibacteriales bacterium | reverse complement strand
TTTTTAGTCAACCACACGACACGCGGTTTAGGAAATTTTTGCAATCAAACATAATCCTTGCTTTTACTTAATAGTTTTGTGATATTTTGTATCGGAAATTGAATGAACCAACCAATAAACCATTGAGAGGAGAAAAGTATGACACAATCAACACACAATGAGCCCAAGATGCATTGGAAATGGGTTATCTTATCAGTCATAGCTGGATTAATTATAGTCGGAGCTTCATATTTTATAGTAGCGCCCACTTTCCATAGCGGAGAAGTTCAAGCGCTTGTTATGTTAGTTGGATTTATTGTTACCGGCGCAATTATTGGATATTTTTCACCGGGCATTACAATTAAAGAAGCTTCGATTGGTGGCGCATTGGTTATGATTTTAATGTTGTTGTTATTATATATAACAAATGCAGAAGTTCACTTCTCAGCAGATATTAATCTTTTACTTTTAATTTTGGGTGTTGGATTTTCATGGATCGGTGGTTGGGCAGGTGAGAAACTTCAGGGTGATGAAGATTCTGTGGAGGAAGCAAAAGATACAAAGTTTCATTGGAAATGGGTTATTGTTGGTGTTATAGTCGGTTTTGCTTTGAACATATTATTTGTGTTCATACTCTCAACAATTTTTCTTGCTTACCTTTTTAAATTTGCGTTTGCAGGTTTCACAATAAGTTTTGTTGTAACCGGCTTTATTGTCGGTTATAAATCGTCTGGTCATACAATAGCAGAGCCGGCAGTGGCTGGTATTTTTGCAGTAATTCTTGATTGGGTCTTCCTTCAATTCATAATTTTGTTACCTGTACCGCTAAGTTATATTATTGTTGGCTTGGCGATGGGATTTTTCATGGCTTTGTTCGGAGCATGGCTTGGAGAAAAATATCAACAAAGTGTTGTGAAAAAATAGGCATTATGTTTTTTTTATCCAAAGCCGCTTTTTTTTGGAAATGTATTTTTATTGATGAGTTAGAATTATTAGTTCATAATTATAATAATATGCTGTCATAATAGTCTGTCGGAAGTTGGCTTTACTTTTACTAATTAAAATATTTTTTATTTGATTTAGATGAGAGCTGCTGTTGTTACTAAATATGGTGAACCAGAGGTTCTAAAAATACAGGATTGGAAAGAACCTTTTCCGAAACGAGGCGAAGTAAAAATTCGCGTTAAAGCTATAGGATTAAACTTTGCCGATATATATGCAAGACTTGGCTTGTATCCATCAGTTCCTAAACCCCCATTTATTCCGGGCATAGAAGTTTGTGGAATAATTGTTAAAACCGGCGATGGCGTTCGAAAGTGGAGAAGGGGCGATAGGGTAATTGCTTTTACACGCTTTAATGGTTATGCCGAATATGTTACTGTCAGCCAAAATCAAATATTCGCGCTTCCGAAAAGGTTCACTTTTGAAGAAGGAGCATCAATTGCAGTTACATATTTAACCGCATATCATGCTTTAATTACACTTGGAAATATTCATAGGGGAGAAAAATTATTATTACACGCGGCGGCTGGCGGAGTAGGAACCGCCGCATTGCAAATTGCGAGACACATTGGCGTGGAAATTTTTGCAACGGCAAGTACGAAGGAAAAATTAGAGTTAGCCAAAAGCTATGGAGCAAAACATCTAATCAATTATCGAAATGAAGATTTTAGCAAAATTATTTTAGAAAAAACAAATGGATACGGCATTGATGTGGTTCTTGATTCTATCGGTGGAAGAGTATTCAAAAAAAGTTGGAAACTTTTAGCTCCTATGGGAAGATATGTGCTATACGGGTTTTCTGCAGTTGCGGGAAAACATACATTTGCCAAGTTGAAAGCTTTAAGAGAAGTTATCTCCGCGCCTGTTTTATTTCCTCATACCCTCCTATCAAGAAATGTAAGTCTATCGTGCTTCAATTTATTTTTTTTAGATAATAAGAAAGAATACTTAAAAAATTCATTGCGTATTATTTTTGATTGGCAGGCAAAGGGAATTGTTAAACCATTTATCGGCGCTCACTACAAATTTGATAAAATTGTTGAAGCTCAAGAATATTTACAAAGCAGAAAAAGCGTAGGCAAGATAGTAATTACTATGGATTGATATAAGTGTTAAGTGCAATCACATTCAAAAATAATTGAAATAATTGATCCTGAGTTTTTATTAACTGCATATTGCAATGGATTTTTTCCGATGGCTGATTCGAAAACCGGAGAAATAAATTGGTATTCTCCAGACCCACGGGCAATCATCGATTTAGAAAAACTTCACCCCCAAAAAAGTCTTAAGTCTATCCTAAAAAAAAATATTTTTGAAATTAAAATTAATCAAAATTTTGAAGAGACAATACGCAGATGTTCTAAGCGTGAAGAAACTTGGATTTCAGAGAAGATTATTCAGAGCTATTTAAAATTAAACGAACTCGGTTATGCGCACAGCGTTGAAACATGGAGCGAAGGGAAATTAGCCGGTGGGCTTTATGGTGTTGCAATTGGCGGAGCTTTTTTTGGTGAATCGATGTTTAGTATTTTGCGAGACGCTTCAAAAGTGGCGCTCGTTAATTTAGTAAAAAGGTTAAATGAAAAAGGTTTTTTATTGCTCGATGCACAATATATTACTCCACATTTAAAAAGATTTGGTGCGTATGAAATTACGCGTAAAGAATATTTAGACTTATTAAATAAGTCGATTAATTTGAATTGTATGTTTATCTAAAAGGAAGCTGCAATTGATAAAGTCTGAGCCGGTTATAACACACACAATGCTTCAAAATATGAAACTAAAAAACAGAGGTAAGACCCGCGATATTTACGATTTCGGCGATGCGTTGCTTATTGTTGCTACGGATAGAATTTCTGCTTTTGATGTGATTATGAATGAGGGAATTCCGTTTAAGGGTAAAGTGCTTACGCAAATATCAGAATATTGGTTTGAACAAACAAAAGATATTATTCAAAATCATTTTATATCGTCTATAATCTATGATTTCCCGTCTGAATGCAAACCACACTGGGATGTACTGCGCGATCGGTCGTTGTTTGTAAAGAAAACAAAACCGCTTGCCGTAGAGTGTATTGTTAGAGGTTACTTATTTGGTTCTTGCTGGAATGAATATATTAGTAATCATACTATTAGCGGCATTAAATTACCAGTTGGCTTAGTACAAGCGTCCAAATTACCAGAGCCGATAATTACCCCTTCTACAAAAGCTGTCCAAGGATCACATGACGAAAATATTTCGTTCGAAGAGATGAAAAATCTAATTGGAAAAGAAATGGCGGAAAAGGTGAGGGATATCTCTATTAATATTTATAAACGAGGCGTAGAAATTGCCGATTCAAAAGGAATTATTGTTGCGGATACGAAGTTTGAATTTGGAGTAAATGAAGATGGTGAGCTTATATTAATAGACGAATTGCTTACGCCAGATTCTTCCCGGTTTTGGCTGAAAGAAAAATATAAGCCAGGAAGAGCTCAAGATGGTTTCGATAAACAATTTTTGCGTGATTATTTATCGTCTGTAAATTTTAATAAAAAGCCGCCCGCGCCAAAATTACCAGAAGATATTATATTAAAAACATCTGCTTTGTATTTAGAAGCGCTCAAAAGATTAAGCGACAGAACATTGGTATAAATGAAAGAGCTTTTTAAAATTCTTGAACATCCGGCAGATTTAGGAATTGAAGCGTATGGAAATTCTATGGAAGACGTTTTTAAAAATTCTGCAAAAGGTTTAATTTTTATTATTGCGGGCAATTCGAAAATTGATAATAACCTAACAAAAAAAATAACAATATCGGCAATGGATCGAGAAAATATGTTTGTAAGGTGGTTAAATGAAATTCTTTTTCTTTATGATTCGGAAAAATTTCTGATGTCAGACGTAGAATTTAAAAATATTTCCGATACCTCGTTATGCGCAAATGTTGCCGGCGAAAAATACAACAAAATAAAACATCAGCTTAAGCTTGACGTAAAAGCTGTTACATATCACAATCTGATAATCGAAAAAGAAAGAGATATTTGGAAGTCCCGAGTCTATTTGGATGTTTGATATGAATTTAAAAAAAATTGATGAATACAGATTTTTAATTCCGCAATCATTCCAGCAAGGAATGAGAATTGAAGGAATGATTTACGCAAACGATGAATTAATTAATGCAATTCAAAAGGATGAGACTTTAAAACAGGTCGCAAATGTTGCAACGCTTCCAGGATTAATTGGGCGTTCATTAGCGATGCCCGATGCTCATCAAGGTTATGGTTTTGCAATTGGCGGCGTTGCTGCGTCAGATATGGAATCAGGAATTGTTTCGGCTGGCGGCGTCGGGTTTGATATAAATTGCGGCGTTCGATTGCTTGCTTCAGAGCTAACAGTTGATCAAGTTAAACCGAAGCTGGACGCATTGTTAAATCAGCTATTTAGAGATATACCTTGTGGCACGGGGAAATCTGGTGTTATTGATTTATCGTTTGAACAATTAGACAGTGTTTTAATAAACGGAGCTTACTGGGCTGTAGAAAATAAATATGGAACCACAAACGACCTCGAGCATATTGAGGAGCAAGGAAGAATTAAGGACGCCGATCCTACTGAAGTCAGTAACCGAGCAAAACAACGCGGCAAAGATCAACTCGGAACTCTTGGTTCCGGAAACCATTTTGTTGAAGTGCAATATATTGAAGAAGTTTATGATGAGACAGTAGCTAATGTTTTTGGATTACGAAAAAATCAAATTGTTGTGATGATTCACAGCGGTTCGCGCGGACTCGGGCACCAAGTTTGTACAGATTATTTAGAAGTAATGCAGGAAGCAATGCCAAAATATGGTATAAAAGTAGTAGATCGTCAGCTTGCTTGTGTTCCAATAAATTCAAAAGAAGGTCAAAGTTATCTTAAAGCGATGGCGGCTTCGGCAAATTTTGCTTTTGCAAATAGGCAGATGATGAGCCACTGGACAAGAAAAGCGTTTGAACGAATTTTTGGAACAGGAAATTTAAAATTAGTTTATGATGTGGCGCATAATATAGCAAAAAAAGAACGACACAAGGTTGGCAAAAATCTTAAGGATGTATTAGTGCATCGAAAAGGAGCGACACGCGCATTTCCTAAAAAACATCCCGAAATTCCGCAAGCTTATGCTGAAGTAGGACAGCCGGTCATTATTCCGGGAAGCATGGGAACTTGTTCGTATGTATTAGTTGGGACTGAACAGGCAATGAATGATACTTTTGGTTCGACCTGCCATGGAGCTGGAAGAGCAATGAGCAGACATGCCGCAAAAAAAGATATCAGCGCTGATCAATTAATTAAACAATTGAAAGATAAAGGCATTCATATCCGCGGCGCTACAAAAAGCGGCTTAACGGAAGAAAAACCCGAAGCATATAAAGATGTAAGTTTAGTTGTTGAAGTTGTTCATAATGCCGGTATTGCAAATAAAGTTGCAAAGATGATACCTATTGGCGTAATAAAAGGGTAGTGGAACTGTATTATATACAAAAATGTTTTAAACTTTGAAATAAGCGTAACAATAAATTAGAAAGATATAAATGAAACTTACTGAAGAAAATATTTTAAAATCACTAACGGAAGTTATAGACCCTGATTTGAATCGAGATATTGTAACTCTAGGATTTATAAAAAATTTAAAGATAGAAGGAAATGATGTATCATTCGATCTTCAACTTACAACTCCTGCTTGTCCTGTAAGAGATAAATTTAAATCTGATTGTGAAAAAACAATTAGAAGCAATATTGAAAATGTTGGAAAAGTAAATATTAAAATGACTTCAAGTGTTCAGCGAAATTCTCATGCAAATAAAGAAGATATCCTGCCCACTGTTAAAAATACAATTGCAATTGCAAGCGGTAAAGGTGGCGTGGGGAAATCGACTGTTGCGGTTAATCTTGCTGTTGCGTTAGCAATGGATGGAGCAAAGGTCGGACTTATTGATGCAGATGTTTATGGTCCAAGTGCGCCATTAATGTTTGGAATACACGAACGTCCGCAAATTATACAAAATAAACTTGTGCCGTTAGAAAAATACGGTGTTAAAGTAATGTCGATTGGTTTTCTTGTGAATCCGATGGAGGCGGTAATATGGCGCGGACCAATGGCGAGCGGCGCAATTAAACAATTTATGTCCGACGTTCATTGGAAAGAATTAGATTATTTAATTTTTGACTTGCCCCCTGGAACAGGCGATATACAATTAACTTTAGTGCAGACTATTCCTTTAACGGGAGCAGTGATTGTTACTACGCCGCAAGATGTCGCGTTGGCAGACGCAAAAAAGGGATTAGTTATGTTTAATAAAGTGAACGTTCCTATTCTTGGTATAATAGAAAATATGAGTTATTTTATTTGTAGTCATTGCGGAGAACATGAGAATATTTTTGACAATGGCGGTGGTAAGAGAACAGCTGAAGAATTAAACGTTCCATTTTTAGGAGAAATACCGATTGACACTAAAATCAGAGTTAGCGGCGATAAAGGAATTCCGGTTGTCTTTGAAGAACCTGAATCAAATCAAGGTATGGTTATAAAAGAAATCGCTCGACAGCTTGCGGCACAAATCAGTATCCAATATCTTGGATCTCCAAAAATACCTAAAGTAGAAATATTATTATCGAACAAGAATTAAGTTATGTTGAAAAATGACGATATAGAAGCAAGTTTAGAAAGAATTAGAATATTTCTTGCAATTGATGAAGGTGGAGTGGAATTAGTTCGAACTACGGACGATGGAATTGTTGAAGTACGCTTAACGGGTTCATGTTCTAAATGTCCTATGTCAATTATGACTCTTAGAGCTGGAATTGAACGCTCTTTAATGATTCAGCATCCTGCAGTAAAAAGGGTAGAACAGGTGAAGTAAGTTTAAGACAAAATTTTCTTTTTTGCGTCTAATTCGACCAACTCGCCTTCTTTTAATTGAATTATGCGCGCAGGGTATTTTTTTACAATCTCGTAATTATGCGTTGCCATTAAAATTGCCGTTCCCCGCATATTTATTTTCAAAAGTAATTCCATAATTTCCATTGAAGATGTAGGGTCGAGATTGCCGGTGGGTTCGTCTGCAAGTAGAACAAATGGCTCGTTAACTAACGCTCGTGCAATTACAACACGTTGCTGTTCTCCGCCAGATAATTCATGTGGCATATGATTTCTTTTATGACTTAAACCAACATCTGCAAGAACATGAAGCGTCTTTTTCTTAATCTCACTACGCTTTGTGTTTGTAACAAAAAGCGCAAACGCAACATTATCATATACATTTCTGTCTTCAAGAAGCTTGAAATCTTGAAACACTATTCCCAAGTGTCTTCTAAGAAAAGGAATTTGACGCTTTGTTATAGTTGATGAATTATATTTACTAATTTGGACAATACCTGTAGATGGCTTAAGATCAAAATACAACAATCGCAATAACGAACTTTTTCCTGTGCCTGTTTGTCCAACTAAGTAGACAAATTCGCCAGGTTGCAATGCAAAAGAAATATGGTCGAGTACAATCTGGTCATCAAATTTAACGGTAACATTTTTTAATTCAATCATCTATTTTTCCTATTACTTGAAATTTTAACTGCTAATTTTATGGCTTCTATAATACTTGAAATATCAGCTTTATTTTTTCCAGCAATATCGAAGGCGGTTCCGTGGTCTGGTGAGGTTCTGATTATATTCAAACCAGCCGAGTAATTTACTCCTTTTCCAAAAGATTTCATTTTAAACGGTATTAATCCTTGATCGTGATACATCGCAATAATGGCATCAAATTTTTTGTAATAATGCATTCCAAAAAAACTGTCTGGCGAAAAAGGACCTTCAGCATACACATCTTTATTAATTACATCAGTTATTGCGGGTTTAATAATTTGTTCTTCTTCATTGCCAATTAATCCATGCTCTCCGCTATGCGGATTTAATGCTAAGACTGCAATACGCGGTTTCTTAATTTTAAAATCCATCTTTAGAGATTCGTTAACAATTGATAATTTCTCAATTATCTTATCTTTTGATATTTGGTCTGCAACATTTTTAATGCTTGTATGAATTGTAACTAAACCTACCCGCATTTTATCAGAAACAAGTATCATTGCAACTCGTTGAGAACGACTAAACAATGCTATCATTTCTGTTTGCCCTGGGAAATTATAACCAGCCAAATTTAGAGTCTCTTTGGAAGCGGGAGCAGTTACGATTGCATCAATTTTCTTCTGGGAGCATAATTCAACAGCTAATTCTATAGCAGCGCCTGCCGAACGACCAGCGGATTTTGAGGGCATTCCGTATTGAATATCGGCAGGAATTCCATCGCCAACATCAATAACCGAAATTTCTTTTTTATTTATAAGTGGTAATGTTGTCTTTGCTATTTTGGTTTTAACTTTTAACTGCTTTGCTATATATGTAAAAATAGCAAATGGACCTATCAAAACCGGTGTACAAATTTTTTTTACTGAAGGATTGCAGGTCGCCTTTAAAGCTATTTCTGGGCCTATTCCATTAAAATCACCTACTGTTATTGCAATTATAGGTTTCAATATTCTTCTGTCCTTATTAAAATGAAATTGCCTGCCTTTTTCTCGTCTTTAAAAATAAATCTCCTTCTAATAATTTCATAAGTCCAAATTTCGGTTGGAGCTGTATCGGGTTTTAAAAGTCGATTGGTTCGTGTCGGTGAACCGAACAAAATAAATATTTTTCCTTGGTCTGTAAGATATCCGTCGCTTTCGCTTTCTTTTGAAAATTTTCTAATTGCTTCATCTACTCTGCGGTAATATTCAGCCATCGATGGATTAAAGGCGCTTGTAGTGTCAGGATTTCTTTTCTTCCAAAATTCGTAGAAAGCTTTTTTTGCTTTTGTTATACTAAAACTTGAAATCTGTTGCATCTCTTCTTCTGATGCAATGTGTTTTAATGCATTAATTGCTAATCGAATATTTGAAAGAGATCGAGGTTTAAATGGCCAAATAACATTAAAATCTGTTTCGAATAACTGGTTAATATTCCCTTGTTTAAGATTAATAGTTAGTCTGTAGCTTCCGTTCTCTAATCTTTCAATTGGGATGGGTAAAATTATTAGACGGCTGTAAATGAAACCTTTCTTAACAAAAAAGGAGGGTATCGAAATATTATCTTTAATAGAAATATTACCATTAATAATAAAAAATGTGCTATCTGCTTGTATTTTTTTTGTGTCGCTTTCATCTTCCCTGCTCTTAATTGACCAATTAACTTTAATATTGTTAAGCGTATCAAAAGAGATAAATTGAAACAAAGCATTGCATTTTTGCCCGATTAATACATTGTGCCCGATGTTTAATGGAATTAATGGAATATTTCTTTCAATATTTTTTTCTTTAAATGGCTCTATAAATGTTAATGAAGAAATAAAGGAGGAGCTTTTTTCAAAAACCTTGATTTCAAACTTAGAGGTTTTATCAATAAAAGTTTTGTTAGATTCATAATCTTTAAGTTCTACTGCTATACGATGAATTCCAGATTTCAATTTGAACTTGAACAACCCTTGTATATCTTCAATTTTTTCATTTTCAACTACAGGAGAATTTCTAGTTATTTGAATTGGCTTGAATTCCCGGCTAATGGTAATATTATTCTCATTCAGTATTTCAAAAATAAGATCGGCATTTGCGGTATAAATTTCTTGGTTGGAGGAGACTTTTTTTGAAAAAAATAAAAACCTGCCCTTTATTCTGTAAATAATAAAAAGGTCAGTATTTGTAGTATCTTCAGAATATGACAAAATTGGTTCAAAAAGTATTGGTATATTTTGTTTGTCTGACTCCTCTTTTTTATTGGATTGAGAGTAGGAGTTAAGGAAAAAAAAGTAGAGTAATAAAAATATTAAAGTGGATTTCATTATGTTTAACGTTTCTAGAATATTTTATTGGAAAATATAGAAAAACCATTCTAAAGGCAATTTTTGAAAAAATCTTTAATAAATATTTTATAAAATTTATAGTAAATTAAAAAAAACAACATTATATTAAACACATTATTAATGAGAGAATATTTTTATAAGAATACGTAATACAAAGTTACCGGTTTCGGTAAAAATTCAAATGATAAAAAATATAACTAATCAAAGGAGAGATGAATGTCGGACACAAGTAATGAAATGAAAGCAAAAGTCGGTTATTATAGGTGGACAATTGTCGCCTTGTTGTTTTTTGCTACAACGATCAACTATATAGACAGACAAGTATTAGGAATTCTTGCGCCTTTACTTCAAGACGAAATCGGTTGGAACGAAATAGAATATGGATATATAGTTACAGCATTCCAAGCCGCTTATGCATTAGGGATGCTTTTAATGGGTAGGGTTATGGATAAGTTTGGAACAAAGCATGGATACACGCTTGCTTTAACACTTTGGAGTATTGCGGCGATGGCGCATGCGTGGGCGCGCTCTGTAATCGGGTTTGCTGCCGCTCGTTTCATGTTAGGTCTTGGCGAAGCTGGAAACTTTCCTGCCGCAATTAAAACGGTTGCAGAATGGTTCCCCAAAAAAGAAAGAGCTTTAGCCACTGGCATATTTAATGGCGGCTCAAATGTAGGCGCCATTATAGCGCCTCTAACCGTACCTTGGATTGCATTAACTTACGGATGGCAGGAGGCATTTATAATTACAGGTGCAATTGGATTTATTTGGATTATATTTTGGTACATATTTTATGAGAAACCAGAAAAACAAAAACGTCTATCTAAAACAGAATTAGCTTACATACAAAGTGATCCACCAGACCCACCCGTTCGAATTCCTTGGTCAAGTTTATTAAAGCACAAAGAAGTTTGGGCTTTCGCAATAGGCAAGTTTATGACGGATCCAGCATGGTGGTTTTATTTGTATTGGGTGCCAAAATATCTCCACTCAAATTTCGGTTTAACATTAGATAAAATTGGTCCTCCATTAATTGTAATTTATTTGGTAGCAGACGTAGGAAGTATAGCTGGTGGTTGGCTCTCGTCATATTTCATCAAGCGCGGATGGAGTGTCAACAAAGGTAGAAAAATGGCAATGTTAATTTGTGCTTCTGCTGTAGTGCCTATAGTATTTGCATCACAAGCATCCGAATTATGGGTTGCAGTTGCATTATTAAGTCTCGCTACTGCGGCGCATCAAGGTTGGTCGGCAAATTTATTTACTACGACTTCAGACATGTTTCCTCGTAAAGCAATTGGATCAGTCGTTGGTATTGGAGGAATGGCTGGCGCAATTGGCGGAATGTTAATTGCTACATTTGCAGGTTTTGTTCTTGAATTTACAGGCAGTTACGTTATATTATTTATTATTTGTGGTTCATTGTATTTATCTGCATTAGCAATATTCCATAAATTAGCGCCCAAATTGGAACAAGTCGAAGTTTAGATGAAGGAAATCGAATATGAATTTACAACAAGTAACAAAAGCTTATGATTTTTCTGGAAAAACAGTTGCGATTACAGGTGCAGGCGGTGTTTTATGCGGCGAAATGGCTCGATGTCTTGCCGGATGCAACGCAAATGTCGTGATTTTAGATCGCGATGTTTCCTTAGGTGAAAAAGTTCTCGAAACATTAAAAGGCACAAAAGGAAAGCATCAGGTAATATTTATTGATGTGCTCGATAAGGTGAAAGTCCAGGAAGCGGCTGATAAAACATTTGCATCGTACGGCAAAGTTGATATTCTAATTAACGGCGCTGGCGGAAACAATCCTAAAGCTACAACAAATCCGGAAATGTCATTTTTCGATATTCCGACAGAAGCTGTACAGTTTGTTTCCAATTTAAATTTGATCGGAACTATTTTGCCTTGTCAAATATTTGGGAAGAAAATGGCAGAAGATAAAGAAGGAATTATATTGAATGTTTCTTCTATGAATGCATTTCGCCCATTAACGCGAATACTTGCATATTCAGCCGCAAAAGCCGCAGTAAGTAATTTCACTCAGTGGCTTGCTGTTCATATGGCGCAAGAATATTCGCCAAATATTCGGGTAAATGCTATTGCCCCTGGTTTCTTTTTAACTGAACAAAATAGATTTTTATTAACCGACAAAGCGACTGGTGAACTAACGCCTCGCGGGAAAAAGATACTCGATCATACTCCAATGGGACGTTTTGGAGCGCCTGAAGATTTGCTTGGAGGCATGCTTTGGTTGCTTTCGCCAGCATCAAAATTTGTAACAGGCATTGTATTGCCAATTGATGGCGGATTTTCGGCATATTCAGGTGTATGATAGAAGATTGGGATGATTGGAAAGATTGAAATAATTAGAATGGTTTGAATTATTGAAAGGATGCAAAAGATTTGAATAGTTCAAAGATTAAAATGATTTAGAAAATTTGAAAGATTAGGAGATATAAAGATGAGCGGTTTGAATATAAAAAAAGATGGCGCTTTAGATTTACTATCACTCGGCGCTTTAGTGCATCGATTGGACCCGGGAATAATTCCATTTCGTAAAGCATCAGAGTGCAGAATACATGTTAGCGGCGGTGAATTTAATGTTGCCGCAAATTTATCTGATTGCTTTGGTTTAAAAACCGGAATTGTTACTGCTATGGTAGATTATCCGATTGGAGATCTCATAAACGAACGTGTACGTGCAATGGGAGTAAAACCATTTTATAAAAAATTCAAGCATAACGGTGTTAATGGTCCAAATCATGCAACAGTCTACAGCGATCAGGGACATGGCGTTCGGCCGCCTGTTGTATTTTACAACCGAGCAAATGAAGCAGGCGCGTTATTGAAACCGGGTGATTTTAATTGGGATGAAATTTTTGCCGGCGGTGTTCGCTGGTTCCATAGCGGTGGAATTTTCGCGGCACTTTCAGAAACAACCGGACAATTAATAATTGAAGGAATGAAAACCGCAAAAAAAGCCGGAGCCGTAACAAGCTTTGATCTAAATTTTCGAGCAAAGCTTTGGAACATTTGGGGCGGTGAGCAAAAGGCCGCAGAAGTAATTGGCAAAATTGTAGAGAATGTTGATGTGATAATAGGAAACGAAGAAGATTTACAAAAAGGACTCGGTATCCCAGGACAAGATGTTGAATCGAAATCGGAACTTGATCCCACTGCATTTTTCAAAATGATTGAAATTGCTGTTAAGAAATTTCCTAATGTTAAAGCTGTTGCAACAACATTGCGTGAAGTGCATTCAACAAATAGGCATAGCTGGGCGGCAGTTGCATGGATTGATGGAAAGACTTATCAATCGCCAACATGTGAACTAGATGTTATTGACCGTGTAGGTGGTGGAGATGGTTATGCGGCAGGATTTATTTATGGATTGTTAACAGGCGCAGAACCGCAGGAAGCAGTAAATCTTGGCTGGGCACACGGTGCAATGTTAACAACAACTCCGGGTGACACGACAATGGTTACTGTTGAACAAGTAAAAGCATTCGCAAAAGGGGGCTCGGCTCGTATTCAGCGTTAAAAGAAATTAACACAGGAATGTCATTAAGAACCATTGACGGCGTTCCTGTGTTTAATTAAAAAAGGAAATTAAAAAAAATGTTGCTATATAGTCGAGGTTCTGAAAGCGATGTCTTAACAGAAGAAGATCTAAGGAAAGCTCTTACTGAAGCATTTGTAAAATTAGGAACTAAGAAAAAAGTTTTAGCAATTCCGCCTGACTTTACACGTTTTCATTCGCATGCTGGAGTTCTTACACGACTTGCATGGGAATATTACGGCGAGAAACTTACTGATATACTTCCCGCTCTCGGAACGCATGCACCGATGAGCGAAAAGGAAATCGTGACAATGTTTGGCAATGTGCCATTGAATCTTTTTCGCGCACACGACTGGCGTAACGATGTTGTTACACTCGGAGAAGTTCCTTCATCATTTATGCTGGAACAATCCGAAGGGAAGTTAGATTATCCATGGAAAGCTCAGGTAAATAAATTGCTTGTTGATGGAGGTTTCGATTTGATTTTATCGCTTGGTCAGGTAGTGCCGCACGAAGTAATCGGAATGGCGAACTACAACAAAAATGTTTTTGTAGGAACAGGCGGACCGGAAGGAATAAATAAAAGTCATTTTCTCGGTGCAGTGTATGGAATGGAACGAATTATGGGGCGCGCAGATAATCCGGTGCGCAGAGTTTATAATTATGCTTCTGATCATTTTGCAAAACATCTCCCCATTATTTATGTGCAAACAGTTGTATCGCGCGGCGATGACGGTCATTTGAAGGTGCGCGGTCTTTACATTGGCGATGATATGGAGTGTTTTAATCTTGCCGCAGAATTATCACTGAAGGTGAACTTCTTAATGTTAGATGAAGAACCCAAAAAGATGGTTGTATATTTAGATCCATCAGAATTTAAAAGTACCTGGCTGGGAAATAAAAGTATTTATAGAACCCGCATGGCAATTGCCACAGGCGGCGAGTTGATTGTGCTTGCACCCGCGCTGAAAGAATTTGGAGAAGATAAACAGATTGATGTGCTCATCCGAAAATATGGATATGTCGGTACGCCAAAAGTTCTTCAACTTGTTAAAGAGAATGAAGATTTACGCAACAATTTAGGAGCGGCGGCGCATTTGATTCATGGTTCGTCTGAAGGACGATTTTCAATTACATATTGCCCTGGACATCTAACTAAACAGGAAATTGAAAGCGTAAATTTCAAATATGCAGATTTGAATGAAATGACAAAGAAATATAATCCAGAAAAATTAAAAGATGGATTTAACACGATGCCGGATGGAGAAAAGATTTTCTACATATCAAATCCAGCATTAGGTCTCTGGGCATATCGAGAAAGATTTTAACAGGGGATTGTCATTTAGAATGAAACAAAAACACAGAGAGCGCAGGGGAACACAGAGAGAAAAATTGAGTCAAATATATCCGTAAAGAACGCAAAGAATTACAAAGTAAAATAGAACAATCAATTAATAATAAATTTAAGGAGTAGAAATGGAAAATAAAGCTGATATTGGATTAGTTGGGTTGGCTGTAATGGGTGAAAATCTTGTGCTCAATATGGAGAGTCACGGATTTACAGTTGCAGTGTACAACCGCACAGTCGAAAAAGTTGACAACTTTATGGCAGGACGCGCAAAAGGGAAAAAGATTTTAGGTGCGCATTCTTTACAGGAGCTTGCCGGAATGCTAAAACGCCCGCGTCGTATTATGCTGATGGTGAAAGCCGGAAAGGCAGTTGATGAATTTATTGAAATGCTTCTTCCGCTTTTAGAGCCGGGGGATATTATTATTGATGGCGGTAACTCGCATTATCCCGATTCAATCCGCCGCACAAAGTATTTGGAAAGCAAAGGAATGCTTTTCATCGGCACAGGAGTTTCTGGCGGTGAGGAAGGCGCATTGAAGGGACCATCAATTATGCCGGGCGGTTCACCTGCGGCATGGCCTTCAGTAAAACCGATCTTTCAATCTATTGCGGCAAAAGTTGCAGATGGCACTCCTTGTTGCGATTGGGTTGGAAATGACGGAGCAGGTCACTTTGTAAAAATGGTTCACAACGGAATTGAATACGGCGATATGCAATTGATTTGCGAATGCTACCAGATTATGAAAGAGGGCTTAGGCATGAGCAATAAGGAGATGTATGAAGTATTCAAAGAATGGAACGAAGGCGAATTGAGTTCTTATCTTATCGAAATCACTCGCGATATTTTGAATTATAAGGATGAAAAAAAGAAGTACGTAGTTGATTACATACTCGATACAGCTGGACAAAAGGGAACCGGAAAATGGACAAGCGTTTCTGCACTCGATTTAGGTATTCCAATGACGATGGTGTCTGAAGCAGTTTTTGCGCGCTGTCTTTCTGCGCTTAAAGACGAACGTGTCGTTGCATCCAAAATCTTAAAAGGACCGGCAAAGTCGAAGTTCACAGGAAACAAAAAGAAATTTGTCGAGGATATACGCAAAGCAATGTACGCCTCCAAACTTACTTCGTATGCACAGGGCTATATGTTGATGAAAGAAGCGGCAAAAGAATTCAAGTGGGATTTGAGCTACGGTGGTATTGCTTTATTATGGCGCGGTGGATGTATAATTCGCAGTGTGTTTTTAGGAAAAATTAAAGATGCGTTTGATAAAAACCCGCAACTTCAGAATTTATTGCTCGATCCTTATTTCAAAAAGATTATGGCGAATTGCCAGGATTCGTGGCGCAAGGTAGTTGCAACTGCAACGCAAATAGGAATTCCGATTCCTTCAATGAGTTCATCGCTTGCATTTTATGATGGCTACCGTAATAAACGTCTGCCCGCAAATTTACTGCAGGCGCAACGCGATTATTTTGGTGCGCATCAATATGAGCGTATCGATGAACCGCGCGGCAAGTTCTTCCATACAAACTGGACAGGACGCGGAGGAGATACTGCATCATCAACGTATATAGTTTAAGTGAAAAAAATATCGATTCGAAAAAGCTCCAGCTAGTAAAGTTGGGGCTTTTTTTATTCGTAGAGTTAGAAAAAAGGGAGAGAGAGTTAGATGTCTGACACTTGCTTTGATTTTTATTTG
>JBBIII010000053.1:0-16810 GCA_037446575.1 Ignavibacteriales bacterium | reverse complement strand
AGTCGTTTTCTACAATTTTATATTCCTGTTCAAAGGGTTTTGGACAGCAGTGATATTTTTTATACACTCATTTTATTATATCATAATTAATTTTAATTCCAATAAATGTATATCAATTCAAGTGAGAATTTCTTTTTTATTTATTATTTTCATAATATACTGTAACATTATATTTTTTTCTTCTCTATTATATCCATAAATAGATAAAATAATAGTATAGGCTACTATTGTAAGTAGTAGAACATACCAAAAAGCAAGAATTGGAATAAAAGAAATTATCATGATGAATATTATTATAGTTATGGAAGGTATAACCCTATCCATGGTTAACCAGTTATAAGACAATATTTTCCTTATAGAAATGAAGTAAGCTATTCCAAGTAATGAATTTGTACACAGTGAAACGACAGAGGCACCCAAAATACCATACACCGGAATAGCATAATAATTCAATAAGATATTAAATATTGTTGCTATGATGACAAAAATTGTTCTAATATTTTGTCGTTTAGATGTAGTCAACATTAAAGCATAAACTTCAACACTGTAACGAATAATAACAACGAACCCAAATATTTTCATCAATGGAACAGCATCTGAATAGTGTTCTAATCCGTATAAAATAGAAATCCATTTCTCTGCTCCTACTATCATAACAAAACCTAATAGTAGACCAATATGCATCAATATTTTATTTACCGTATTGCTCAGCTTCTCCCACATTACTTGGTTAGTATCATATAGTCTTGATAAACTTGGGACTGCAGCTGAAATCATAACATCTGAAAAGACAAGTACTAACCCAAGAACTCTAAAAACTGACTGGTATATTCCTACTTCATAATCTCCTTTCCAGATTGAAATCAATATCGTATCCTGAATAAAATAAAGATTCCCAAAAATAAAGAATAATCCGAATATTGATACCTCTTTCCAGATAGTCTTAAACCATTGAAAATCAAAAACTGGTAACATTCGATCAACAAAATGCGACGATTTAATTAAACCATAGCAAAACCCAATTACTCGAGAACCAACAAACGATAATGCGATATATTTAATATCAGCATGGATAATGCCTAATATTGTTATTACAATAAGTAAAATTATATTAATAGTTAACGTAATAAAAGCTTCATGGTGTAATTCATCATGTCCTCTAAATAGTGCAAAAAGTGAATTTAGGATTGCAGAGAAGAAAAGGTACAAGCTAAATATTATCACTAGAACTCTCGTATCCTCGGATAGAGTTTGGCATACAGCATATGTACACATCAACAATAACGCGGTTGAAGATAAAATGATTTTAATACCGAACATTCTTGGCGCTAAGTAATTGACCCTATCTTTGTTTTTAGCGATTTCTATTGTAAAGAATAGATCAAAACCGAAGTCTGCGATCAATGTAAAAATTATAGCCAACGTATGCGCAGTAGTAAATTGACCGAAAGTTATAGGTCCATAAAACTTGGCAACAAGTATAAATAATACCGCGTTCGCAAAGAGTCGAACTGCAGAAGATGCTAATGAATAAAAGGTGTTACGTTGAATAACTCGAACAATTGAACTCATTAAATAATTTTTCTTACACTATTTAGACAAATACTATTTTGAAAACCTTAGAACAATGCATTCTCCACCCTCCATAGAAGGAAGATAACTGTGAGTATTATTATTTTGATTTTTTTTATCTAACTCTTTATATAATATTAAAGTATTATCATCTATACCAATACAATTATTATTAACTTCAATTAAATTAAATATTCCTTTCAAAGTAATTACAGCATTATTTATTCGCTCAAGCGTCTTATTGACTATAATCAGATGAGTTGGAAAAGTCTGGCCGAACACACCCACTAGTAACCGTTTATCCATTTTTTCCAATATTAAAGATGAATTGAGTTTATTTGTTGATAGAAAAACTTGATTTTGTGGAATATCTGAACTATGTAATACTTCAAGACATTTATATTTATTAATAACCGGTGATAAAACTCGAATAATAAATGTATTTATTTCTTTAACAACATTATATTTAAATGTTTTATTACCATTTATATCTACCAAAGCCGTTCTATAATCTTTATTCTCTGGTGGCCAGAAAGTAAAAATAACCAAACCCTTTGCCCCGTAAGCAATAGGGCAGAAAAACATAAATCTTAGATGTTCTGGTGTTGGATCAATATAGCTAAGATGATCTACCACCATCGGGATAGCCCAAAATGGCCGATTGCCAGATTTTAATTTCATAATCTCTAAGTTATAGAAGTAATCCCTTCTTATTGTGCCATCTTTAAAAAACGGATAATGATCGAAAGAAACAACGCATGGATTAAGTGAATCGATATAGAAACTTAAATAATTTTCATATTCGTTTTTTTCCCTCAAATCTAGTACGTTATTCTTATTGCCGGATTTAAAACCACCCCAATTATTATCTACGGCATATGAAGGTGCTAAATTATAATAAATAAGCTTTTCTGGAAAATCGGAATCTAACATGGTTTTCCATTTTCTAACATTTTCCATATGGTTTTTAGTATAATTTGGTTCATCACATATATTAAAACCAACCATTGCTTTTTGTAGATTTTCAGGCAAAGTTTTATAATCCTTAGCAATAACCTTTGATATACCTTGTTTAGGCGCATGAGCATACGCCTCATAAATTCTATTATCTGTCACTAAATAGCGTAGACCAACTTTTGATGCTATTTCAAGGGCGTAATTCATTCCTTCAAATGAATGATCAATTCCATAATCTCCTTGTATACCTGTTAAAAGATTAAACTTACATTCTTTAACAAGTTTGAATCTATTTATATCCCGTTCAATAGATTTTCGATATATATCAATGGGAGGATCGTAAAACACCCCCAGAACAATTTCTTTTTGTTCCCACTTTTCTTGCGATTGTAAAGATTTACTAACACTAATAAAAATAACTATTGCTAACAATATACATCTATTTTTTTTTGTAATACTCATATTTTCTTTTCAAATCTAAGATTGTTTTCAATTCGAACTAAAAACACGCTTATTATCACAAACAGTGCAAATAATTCATGATGCGGGGTAATAACCCAGAAAAAGCTACCAATGACTAATATTAATAAGCTACCATATAATCCTCTGACAACAGCTTCATATTTAGTTCCTTTAAAATATGAAATTGAAACAAAACCTGACTGAACAGCTCTAATAGTAAATAAAATCCATGCGATACCGGCTAACACACCAGCCTCAGCAAAAAATTGGATATACTGATTATCGACATATCCAACTCCTTCTCCCGGTTCTCCTAAGCGAACGTTGATGTAATCTTTAAACCTTAAATTTCCTAATCCTATCCCCGTTATCGGATGAATAATTGTTTGTTCAATAGAATATTTCCATACATTGAATCTGAGTAATATTGAAAAATCTTCAAAAGCAGTTTTCCCCGAAGGACGATTAAGTCCAATTGCACTCTTAAATACTATATCAAACCAACGTTCATTTAAAAGACCGAAACCATTGGTAGAAATCAATAGAGTTACAAATATGAATAATATTATTACGAAATAAATAAATTTTCTAAGAAAATATTTATCCCCTAGAATAAATGTTAAGACTATTGATATTAATAATGCCATTAACCATGTTCGGGTTTGACTTAAAATTAAAGCAATAAATGAAAATGGAATTGTAATCAATGCCAGGATTTTAATCCATTTAGACTTGTCATAAACAAGAACAGAGATACTCATTATAATCGTAGAACCTAGTATTGCCCCATATCCACCTCCATGCCAACCAAATACTCTCCGCGTATCTCCTTTCACTAATGTGCCGGTCATAAACTGTTCTATACCCACAATTGATGCAAATAATCCACCAATAATAAGCAATATGAAAAATAAACGGATTTGCTTCGGCTTGCTTATATGATTATAAACGATCATAATTAAGATTATTAATATTTCAATGTATCTAATTAATTGGAGTATTGTAGCAGTAATATTTCTAGCTGTTATTATTGACATGACGCCAAAAGTCACTAGAATAATAACGGGTAATTTAAATTTTACTGGAAATAAAAATTTTTCATTAAGTGAAATAATCCTAATAACCCATAGAACAAAGATCACAAGAAGTATAACTTCAGATATGTGCAGATTTGTTTTTGTTTCTTCTAACGTATAGGGATTCATTAATACAATTGGAATAAACATTAAAGATGCAGTAAAATTTTTAATTCCAATAATAAAAACGATTAGAATAAATAATCCAAGAAAAAAATAATACTCAGTATCGGTGACGATAGATAGTAGATATGGAAATAATGTTACTGTACAAAGTATTATTAAAAAATACCATCTATCAATGAATTCGCGACTTGTTATTTCATAATTCTCATTATGCATTGTCAGCAGAACTTTTTTTCTTTTTGAAATAAAATTTATTAAGATCAGATACTAGCTTATATCCAACTGCAGAAACAACTTTATATAATTCAGAATTAATTTCACGTTCACGACACCACTTTTCATACAATGCAGCAAATACTAACGATGAAATTAGCGCCACTAAAAAGCCTCCAAGAATTATTAATGCACGTTTTGGCTTTGCTTTTCTTTCTGCAGGACTAGCTTTATCAAGTACCAGCACACTCGGTGTATTACGAACCTCCTCTACTTTTGCCTGCTCATACAGAGGAGTGATAAACTGAAGAATTTTATATTGGATCTCCATCTCTCTGAACCTGCGAACATATTCGCCACCAATTTCCGGCATCTTGCTGAATGGTACAATAATATTCATATCTTTTATGCTAAATGCTGTGCCCTCATTTATTTGCGATAATTTTCTCTGAAGTTCTTCTATCTCTATTTGTGTTCCTATTAATACCGGATTATCTACTGATTGGGTCCGCTTTAAAACTGCCAGCCGAACTTCTTTTTCAGCAAGCTGACCTGTAATTTCGGCTACAGTTTTGATGGATGCCTCAACTTGTTCCGGAAGAGCTATAACACCATACTTTTTTTGAAAAGCTTTTAGCGAATCCTCTGCGCGAGCAATATCTGCCAGATTTTTTTTGTAACGTTCTTCTATAAATCCCCTGTTGCCTCTTGCGTTCTGTATTTGTAATTCAGTGTTTGTTTTGTTCAGCATTTCAACAAAATAATTTGCCATATCTGCGGCGCGTTGAGGATCTTTATCATAGACAGTTACGGTAAGATAACCTTCATCCTCAATTGTGAACTCTGTGTTATTTAATAACTCCTTCGCGGTTTTTTCTCCAGGATAGGAAGTTATCTCATATACATTCACTAGATCAAACTTTTTGATAACTGCACCTAAGACAGTTCCACTTTTCAGAATTGCCTTATACCGGTCTAATTCTGGATTACTCCCTAACGAAGTTAATGCTTTTGAGGCAGAAAAAGATTTTGCAAATGAAGCTATTCCTTCTAATCCACCAAGTAAGTCCGCCTTTTCCGCGGGAAATACAGATGCTGTCGACTTATACCACTTAGGTGAAAGAAATGCTACTACCGTTGTAGTAAGAGTACATATTAGAATAAATCTTGTGATGAATTTTCGATATTTTACTATAATTGTAAGAAAATCTAACAACATATTTGCCGGAGTTTGACTTTCTACACTATTTGAAATCTGATTTTCTTTGTCTAACATATTTTCCTCAAGTAAATCAAAATTTTCTTAAGATTTTTACTTATTCAACTGCACAATTAACAATACTGTTGTTACTGCCACACTTAATACTGATGCAACCGATCCAATTATGCCCCAGTAATATGCAAAATCACGTTCGATAACTTTAGGCACCCATATATAATCTCCTTCTTCGATAGTTGTTTCATCTGGAGATAACCATTGGCGAGTAGCGCGTTTTATTATCATAACATCTCCTTTACGAGCTTTATCTGTAAATCCGCCGCATTTTTCTACATAATATTTATAATTCATTCCTTCAATGAAAGAAATATTACCCGGGCTTATCACCTGTCCGAAAACATATATAGTTTTTTGTGTGGACGGAACGTAGATATAATCACCACTTTTCAAAAATATATCCTGTGATATATCTTTTTCTAAAACCAATTTTTTAAAATCAACATTCACGACTTCACGTTGTGAACGAAGTTCGTTCTCAACAAGATAATAAGCACTATCTTCTGGAGAGATACCCCCTCGCAGACTTAAAAGTCGTTCTATTTCTATTTCACGTTTCGTAATTGTTCCCCTATAAATCTGAGCAGAGGTTAATGAAGCATACTCTGTAAAACCACCGCACCATTCTAAAACACATGAAAGCCGTGTGCTGTCTTTAGTAATTGGGTATGTTCCGGGATATTTTACTTCTCCAGCCACAAATACACGATAATTTTCTCTAATATCAGGGACTTCTTTTACGACAATTCTATCTCCGATCTCTAATGGAACATTTTTTTCAGATCCTGGATAGATATCCTCTGCTTTAAAATACATTAATTTTTGTCTTCCGGAATTTACATCGTACCTATATAAAATGATACTATCCTTCATAGCGTGCTTGGTTAAACCGTATGCCAATTTGAAAGCGTCACACAGACTATCCCCTTCTACAAATTCAAAGCTTCCCGGATAATTAACAGCTCCATAGACAGCAAAAAATTTTTTTTCAGGATCAGAGCCAGGGATAAAAATTTCATCTCCATCTCGTATATAAGGATTGCATTTATCTTCTTTTGTCGCATAATAATTTGGAATATCGATTCGCCTTTTTTCACCCGAACGGTTTGTAAGTCTAATATTTCTTCCCATTCGGAAAGATTCACCTTTTTCGTCCTTATATCTATTCGCCTCAGCAACTGCCCTATCAACCCGTTCAGTTGCATCAAGCGTGTATTTTCCCGGAAAACGGACTGCACCTAAAACCGTTACGATAACTTTTCTTGGTTTAATAAGCGTTACAGTAGGATCGCCTGAAAGATATTTCTTTTTAATTTCTGCTAGCACTTTTTTCTTCGCATCTGTTAAAGTTAAATCAACAATTTTAATCTCACCAACTGTCGGAATAATAAGAGATCCTTCAGGAGTTACTGTAAGCGAAAAACTTAACGGCGGACTAAGCCAGATATTCACCGAAAGTACATCTGACGGGCCAACAAAATATTTGTCGGGATCTACAGGACCTTCAAGCGCCGGTGCAATAGTTGTAGGTGTCTGGAGCAAATTTTTTGTATCAATCTTTGTGTCTAACAAATCCTTTTTTGCATCTCCTCCCCACTGTGCTTGCAAAGGAATTATATATACAAGTAATATTAGAGTCACGTAAAACAGTGTACACCCGATTTTAACTTGAGAACTCTTTTTCATCTTTTCACCATTTTTTTTCTTTTATCTATTAATCTCAACATCTTAATATCTAAACTTCTCAACTTCTCAACTTCTCAAAATCTCAATTTCTCAACTTCTCATCTACTCAACTACTCATAGACTCATCCACCCAACTACTTCTTCTCTGCCATTTCTCTTCCGCTGTACATTATCTCGTAATATTTTTGATATTCACCGCTGATAATTCTCTTCCACCAGTTCTGATTTTCAACATACCATTTTATTGTCTCTTCAATTCCTTTTTCAAATGTATATGACGGAGACCAACCAAGCTCTTTTTGCATTTTACTTGAATCAATTGCATAGCGGCGATCATGCCCCGGTCGATCTTTTACATAAGTTATCAGAGATTCCGGTTTGTCCAGATTTTGCAATATCAGTTTAACAATATCAATATTAGGTTTTTCGTTATTACCGCCAATATTGTAGACTTCGCCAACTTTTCCGCGATGAAGCACTTCATCAATTGCTGAGCAGTGATCTCTTACATGAAGCCAATCCCTTACATTCATCCCATCACCGTAGACAGGTAATGATTTATCATTCAAAGCATTCGCAATCATTAATGGAATAAGTTTTTCGGGAAATTGATAAGGTCCGTAATTATTCGAGCACCTTGTAACAACAACCGGTAATCCATGCGTGTGCTGGTATGCTAAAGCAAGCATATCCGCCGATGCTTTACTTGCCGAGTAAGGACTGTTTGGATGCAGAGGTGTCTCTTCTGTAAATAAGCCATCTGCGCCAAGTGAACCATATACTTCATCTGTGGAAACTTGAATAAACCTTTTAATGCCTCTCTCCTTCGAAATTTGTAAGAGTACATTCGTCCCGACAATATTTGTTTTCACAAATTCTTCCGCACCAAGAATACTTCGGTCAACATGCGATTCAGCGGCAAAGTGGACTATTGCATCAATTTCGTATCGGACTATACAGGTTTGCACTTTGGTTTTATCGCAGATATCTCCTCTTTCAAATGCATAACGAGGATCTTTTTCGATATCCTTCAAATTCTCAAGATTTCCTGCGTAGGTCAGTTTGTCTAGATTTATAACTCTATATTCTGGATATTTTTCTAATATGTGTCTTACAAAGTTACTGCCTATAAAACCAGCGCCGCCTGTTACTAAGATATTCATTTTTTATCAATCCAATTGAAAAGGTGAATTAACAACATCTTCGTGTCGGATTTCATCTACGGCTTCTTTACGACCATTTCCGGCATATAAACGATTAGGAAGATTTACAACCCAGCCGGCAACCGAACCGATATTTTTATATGCATGCACAACTCCGGCAGGGATGATTACTGATTGCGGTTTCTCTTCCCCCGCCTCGAATACCATTTTTTTTCCATAAGTCGGTGATTCTTTTCGCGAGTCCCATAAATAGACTTTAAATGTAGATGGACCGATGAATCCAAACACATCTGCTTGATCTATGTGCTCATGGGGACCACGGGCGATTCCAGGTTCAGTCTGAGAAATGTATGACATTACGGGTAAGAATTCCTGAGGTATTTCATCACTGCGGAATATTTCGATTAGCCATCCGCGTCCATCAGTATGTTTTTTTAGATCGCGGATTACCACATCGTGTATTTTGCCATTTTCAAAATTCATATTACTCTTACTATTTTGAATAATTTACATAAGAATAGCCATAATTCAAAACGTAGCAATTCTTAGTCGAAAAGAGTATTTATCAATTAAAACTGATTTTAAGAACTAACAGCAGTAACACAAAAGCGGTATCAATGCAGGGATAATATAACCTCAATAATTAATTATTGTTGATGAAAAACTAAAAAGATTTTTGATTAATGTCAATTAAAGAATTGATTTAATTAACGCATATTTTTAAAGATTACATTTTTTCAGGAGCTGATATTCCTAAAATTCGGCATCCGTTTGCTATCACAGTCTTGGCGGCAAAACATAATCCAAGACGCGCTTCTGATAGTTCTTTTTCTGGAATTACAACGCGATGTTCGTGATAAAATTTATGAAATGTTGTCGCAACTTCATGCAAATAATTTGTCAGGTGATGCGGTTCTAAACATTTCGCACAAGCTAAAACCACCTCTGGAAATTCCAATAATAGTTTTATTAGCGCAATTTCTGCTTGCTCTTTTAATAAATAGAATTTTGCATAAGCTAATGCTTCGGTACAGCTATATCTTCCTTCGCTTTCAGCAAATCGTAAAATACTTGATATTCGAGCGTGCGCATATTGCACATAATAAACCGGATTTTTTTCTGATTGCTCTTTGGCAAGATTCAAATCAAATTCCAAATGGCTCGAAATAGCCCGCATTAAAAAGAAAAATCTTACAGCATCAGGTCCAACTTCATCGATTAATTCATCTAATGTAACAAAATTAGCAAGCCGTTTAGACATCTTAACCTGCTCGCCGTCACGCATCAATGTTACAAATTGATGAATTACAACTTTTACTTTATCTGGATCATAACCGAGCGCTTTTATTCCGGCAAGTACATCCGGAATCGTTGCAATGTGGTCTGCGCCAAAGACATCCACAATTAACTCAAAACCTTTTCTGAATTTTTCTCTGTGATAGGCAATATCAGGCAGACGGTATGTCGGTTCTCCGGTCGATTTCACAATTACCCTGTCCTGTTCAAGTCCAAGCGCTGTGGTCTTTAACCACACAGCTCCTTCTTGATCGTATGCGAGATTTTTATTCCTGAATTCTTCTATTACTTCTTTTATTTTCCCTTCTGAATACAAAGAATCTTCATTGAAAAACACGTCGTGCACAACACCCATCTTCGCCAGAACTTTTTTAATGGATTTAAAAAGTTCTTTTTCAGCGTATTCTTTGCAGATTGAAAGCGCTTCTTCTTTCGGCAAAGAAATGATAGCATTATCTCGATCATTTTTTAAATCCTCAGCAATTAATCTGATATAATCGCCTTGATAACCCTCTTCCGGAAATGGGAATGAAGATTCAAATAACTGCATATATCTTGCGTAAGTTGATTCTGCCAGCATACGCATTTGCCGGCCAGCATTATTGTAGTAGTATTCGCGAATAACATCATAACCAGTCCATTGCAAGAGATTAGCAATCGTATCTCCAATTGCGGCTTGACGCCCATGCCCAACGCTTAAAGGTCCAGTCGGATTGGCGCTTACATATTCTACTTGCGTTTTTTTATTATTTCCAAAATTAGATTTTCCATAGTTTTCTTTTTCCTGGAGAATAGCGCCAATTTGAGAAGTAAAATATTCATCCGTAAAACGGAAATTAACAAAGCCGGGCCCGGCAATATCTACTGATGAAATAAATCTATTTTCTATATCTAACCTACTAATAATTTCTTGCGCTATAGCACGCGGATTTTTTTTTAGCTCCTTTGCAAGAAGCATAGCAATATTTGTGGTAATATCTCCGTGTTCGACTAATTTCGGTTTTTCAAAAGTTAGATCCACAACTCCATAATAAGAAAGCGATTTTAATGCTTGATCAAATTTTTTGGCAAGATAATTTTTCATTTCGCTAATTTCTTTTTCTTCGTATTCTTACGGATAAGAGACTTTTTCCCCGGAATAGTCTCTTTTTCAATTTTATCTTCGGTTACTTCTATTCTTTTTGCATCGCCCCACAACCTATCGAGATTATAGAATGATCTTTCATCTTTATAAAATATATGTGCAACAACATCTACAAAATCGAGCACAACCCATCTTAATGCCTGATATCCTTCGAAATGCCAGACAGGTTCGCCAATTTTTTCCATCCCATCGCGTATAGCATCCGCAATTGCCTTCACGTGCGTATCAGAATCTCCAGTGCAAACAATAAAAAAATCCGTTACACTTGTTAGTTTTTTTAAATCCATAATAACAATGTTATGCGCTTTTTTTGAAAGCATTAAGTCGGCAATTTTTCTTGCCATTATTCGAGCAGTCAATTTTTGTTCCTTTCTTTTGTTGACTGAAATGCTTTTAGATTTCTAAAATCTTTTCCAATTACAACTGTGATATCAAGATAGAGCTTAGGATCAAGTTTCTGAAAAACCTTGTTTTCTAATATCCCAAGTTCTAACGCAAGTCTTTTTGCATCATCAAATTTTCCTGATCGATCTATTATAAACGATTTATCTTCTATGCCTTCGCTGTTTTTTTTCAATTCGACTACATCGAATCCTTTGGATCGAATGTAATTAGTTATAAATTGAGCCGCCTTCATATTTCCCACAGCATCTAGTACTTCAACTTCAGGCGCATTATTATAAAATTCTAAATTTTCAGAAGATTCTTTCTTCAAAATTATTGTATCCTTATTGGCAAGAAGATAGACAGTCGCTAACAAAGCTAATGCTGTTATTACAATAACGCTTTTTGCTTTCCTGCTTTGGAATATAGCGCTCAATCGTTTCTTATCGCCTCGTAATTCCGGAGGTGGCTGTTCAAACAAACTCGGATTAGTAGAATCAAAATTTTTAGCCCGCTTCATTCCCACCTAACAAAAAAATAACCGAGCATTCTGAATTTAAGTAATCCAGTTTTACTCGGTTTAAATATTCTTAATCTATATAAAAAACTGCTCAGTGGTTCTCTACCTCCTCTATTTTATCAAAACTCGGGATAAAACCAAATCTATCATAATTAGAGTACCAATACATTACTGGCAATTGACGATATTGAAACTGCAACAAAGTATTCTTAGATGGCTTATAATTCAATTCTGCGCGGGTTAAATAAATTCCAGAGATATCGTTAGCAAACCTTCCACCTAAATTGTTGAATGGAGAGTGCATCAAACTAACATCAAATTCTAATGATAATGGATCCGAAATTTGATATGCCATAGTACTTGTCAATGCGCCGAGTGAAAAACCTTTACCGCCCGATGTTGTATAACTAAGCGAATAACTATGGCGAAAAGATAATCTACTTGGATCGAACCAGCCAAATAATAATCCGCCTTCATCTGAACGAATTATTGATTCAGAAACCGTTGGTCTTGTTTCAGGTCTATTTTTATATTGCGCCGAGATCGAAACGCTTGCCGTGATTAATATTGTAAGAATTTTAATTGTTGTCTTCATTTTCACACCTGTTTTTCTGAAATAATGATACTCAAATCTGAATTTATTGTCAAGATTTTATTAGAGCACAATTTGGGGCAATATCGAATTATGTCTAAGGGACGAATTCGCTCGTCCGATTGTTCCTATTTGGTATCTTTTCTTAACAGTTCTTATGCACGATATCATCACTTTTTTGTTTTAAACATACCTTTATGTATATTTTTCAAATGAAAAATTTCAGAATTAGCAATTACTCTAAGCAACCAATAGAAACTTGGCGTAGAAATCTTTACATAATTTGGGCGGCGCAATTTCTTGCTATGATGGGAATGAACTTAGTTGTTCCATTTCTGCCATTTTACGTGCGCGAGCTTGGAGTAAGTAACCCAGAAGAAGTAGCAAGTTGGAGCGGATTGGTTTATGCAGGACCATTCTTTCTTTCTTTCTTTTTCACGCCTATTTGGGGGATAATGGGAGACAAATACGGACGCAAAGCTATGACAGTCCGCGCTATATTTGGGCTTGCGATTTCGCAAGCGCTTATTGGTTTATCGACAAATGTCGAAATGTTATTTTTCTTTAGAATGGTGCAGGGCGTTATCAGCGGGTTTATTGCGTCAGCGCTCGCATTTGTTTCTTCAACTACACCTAAAGAAAAATCTGGTTATGCAATAGGAATGCTGCAATCCGCTACGTCGAGCGGAACTGTAATTGGCCCATTTATTGGCGGCTCTCTTGCAGATTTGTTTGGTTATCGTCCTATATTTTTTATAGTTGCCGGTTTTTGTGCCATTGCAGGTTTTATTATTGTTAAATTTGTTCAAGAGATAGAAGAAGAGAAGATAGCTTCAATTTCGGTAAAGGGCATATTAGATAATTATCTTTTCTGCTTTAAGTCTTATTCCATCAGCATTGCACTTAGCATTATTCTAATTTCTCAGGTGGCATTAGTTATGATACAACCTGTGTTTTCTCTTTTTGTCGAATCACTTTCACCAAACAAAGAATATTTAGCTACGATTGCCGGCGCAATTTTTTCTACCGCGGGCTTAGCTATGGTAGTTTCTGCGCCTTGGTGGGGAAAAAGAAATGATGTAAAAAATTATAAAAAGAATTTAAGTTTTGCGATTATAGGCGCAAGCGCGGCGCTTATAGCGCAAGGATTTGCAACTCAGGCATATCAACTTATATTTCTTCGCGCTGTGCAGGGATTTTGCATGGGGGGAATTCTCCCGACCTTGTATTCTTATGTGAATAAAAATTCTCCTTTAGAACGACGCGGCGGAATAATAGGCATAGCGACAAGCACTAATATTCTTGCTAGCATGATTGGACCGCCTCTTGGCGGTTATATATCAGCACATTTTGGATTACCTGAGAATTTTTTCGTCACGGGCGGAATTCTTATATTGACATTGATTATAGTTCAAAAATATTTTATTGATTTACAGAATGATATCACATCTACAGACACAACTTCTTATAAAGTTGCAGAAACAAAAATTTTAGAGGACCCAAACTAAGCACAATTGAAATGGTAAAACTAGAGCGATTATATCTTATTGACGCGATGGCGTTGGCATATCGTGCCTATTTTGCGTTTATAAAACAACCATTAGTGAATTCGAAAGGACAGAATACGAGCGCTATATACGGATTTGTTACATTTCTCAACAAAATCCTTTCACAAGAATTTCCTGATCATATTGCTGTTGTATTCGATACAAACAAACCCACTTTCAGACATCATGCTTATAAAGAATACAAAGCAACGCGGCAGAAAATGCCGGATGATATGATAACGCAAATTCCAATTTTGAAGGAAGTTGTCGGCGCATATAATATTCCGGCGGTAGAATTAGACGGATATGAAGCCGATGATATAATTGGGACTTTATCAAAGCAAGCCGAAAAAGAAGATACGCTTTCATTCCTTGTAACACCCGATAAAGATTTTATGCAACTCGTTTCTCAAAGAACAAAGTTATACAAGCCGGGAAAGTTCGGTAATGAAGTAGAAATAATAGATGTCGAAGGCGTTAAACAAAAATTTGGGGTTACGCCGGATAAAGTGATTGAAGTATTAGGTTTAATCGGAGATTCATCGGATAACATTCCAGGCGTTCCCGGGGTCGGAGAAAAAACAGCGATTCCACTAATTCAAAAATATGGAAGCATCGAGGAATTATACAAGCATTTGGATGAAATCCCTCAAAAAGGATTACGCACAAAATTAGAAGCTAACAAAGAGCTTGCTTTTCTGTCTAAAAAGCTTGTAACAATAGATATAAATGCCCCGCTTTCGATTAATTTCCATTCATTAAAAGCTGAAAAGCAAAACACAGAAAAACTTATAGCTTTATTTGAAGAGCTTGAATTCCGTTCTCTCATCAGTAAATTAAAAGCCGGAACGGATAGCCAACCAATTATTACACATAGTGATATAGAATTTACTGCACCGTCTGTTTTATCGGATATTACAAAAGATAAGCATTCATATAAATTAATCACATCATCACAAGAATTTTCCCTTTTATGCAAAAAGTTATCGTCTGCAAATGAATTTGTTTTCGATACAGAGACTACATCAACAAATGCATTAGAAGCGGAACTTGTTGGCATTTCATTTTCACTGAAACCTTGTGAAGCTTACTACATTGCAATTACAAGCAAGATTGAAAATGAGCAGGGGGGATTATTTGGAACAAGCGTGCAGAAAAAATCTACACCGGGCTTGCAATTAGAATTTGTTTGCGGAGAACTAAAACCAATACTTGAAAATCCAAATATTAGAAAAATCGGACACAATCTAAAATACGATATTCTTGTGCTTATGCGATATGGCATTAATGTGGAGGGGGCGTTATTTGACACGATGATCGCCAGCTATATAATTCGCGCCGATGGAAAGCACAGCATGGATGATGTTGCGCTCGAATATTTGAATTATAGAACTGTTTCCTATTCTGATTTAGTTGGCACCGGAAAGGAACAAAAGCACATTAGCAAGGTTCCAATCGAAAATCTTTCAGATTATTCTTGCGAAGATTCTGATATTACTTTTAGATTGTACGAAGTTTTTAAAGACAGACTTATTAAATTAGAAATGATAAAGCTATGCGAGGAAATGGAATTTCTGCTTGTATCGACACTTGCTAAAATGGAATATACAGGCATAGCTATAGACATCGATTTTCTATCGAAAATGTCAAAAGACCTTGAAAAACAACTTGATAAATTAACATCGGATATTCATAGAATAGCAGGATCCGCTTTTAATATCAATTCGACCCAGCAATTATCTGAAATATTATTTAACAAATTCAAGCTAACTCCTATCCGTAAAACGAAGACTGGCTTTTCAACTGATTTTGCTGTACTTGAAGCTCTCAAAGGTCAACACCAAATAATTGATTTGCTTTTAGAATTTCGTCAGCTTACAAAATTAAAATCAACTTACATCGATGCACTCCCAAAGCTGATAAATCATCGAACACACCGAGTGCATACATCGTTTAATCAAACAATAACAACAACAGGCAGGTTATCAAGCAGTGAACCGAATATTCAAAATATTCCAATCCGTACAGAAATCGGCAGATTAATACGTAAAGCTTTTATAGCCGGCAATTCTGATTCACACATCCTCTCAGCCGACTACTCACAAATAGAATTGCGCGTAATGGCACACATCTCGGGCGATGATGGATTGAAAGAAGCATTCTTGAACAGAGAAGATATTCATACAACGACTGCATCAAAAGTTTTTAACGTAAAAGCAACTGATGTTACCAGAGAAATGAGACGTAAAGCGAAAGAGGTAAATTTCGGTATTATGTATGGTATCGGTCCTTATGGACTTGCAACGCGCCTCGAAATTAGTCAAAACGAAGCCAAAGAAATCATTGCGCGCTATTTTGAAAGATTTCCAAACGTTCAGCAATATATAAACAACACAATAGAGACTGCGCGAAAGTTGGGATATGTCAGCACGCTTTTAGGCAGAAGAAGATATTTACCGGATATTCGAAGTAATAATCAAACGATACGTCAGAATGCTGAACGGCAGGCAATCAATATGCCGATACAGGGAACGGCAGCGGATATGATTAAAATAGCAATGGTTCGAATAGATGCCGCTTTAAAAAAGCGAGAATTTTCAAGCGCAATGTTATTGCAAGTTCATGATGAATTAGTATTTGAGATTAAGAATAATGAAGAAACAGAAGTAAAAGAGTTGATAAGAAATGAGATGCAACAAGCTTTGCCTCTTAATGTTCCAATTGAAGTTGAAATTGGGATGGGAAAGAATTGGTTAGATGCACATTGAAGATTGTAGATTGATGATTGTAGATTGA
>JBBIII010000052.1:0-18393 GCA_037446575.1 Ignavibacteriales bacterium | reverse complement strand
ATTGCAAAAGGTTTCCAGCCATACACACGAATAGTCGGCATTCCCGATCCGTTTAAAAGAGCTTTTGCAAGCGTTTCGTCATACTGCATATTAAAAACACCGGAACAAGCGCCGGTGTTTTCAAATCGCCAGTTCATATCGTTCCTAATGATGAGTGTGCCCGGGAATTATTCCGCGTCTACTATTGGCAATAAAGTTCAAAATATTTTGTATCTCGGGCGTTTGTTCTAATTCCGTTTTGATTCTTGCAACTGCCTGAGTAACATTTAGGTTCGATTGATAAATAAGCATGTAAGCTTTGTCGATTAAATCAATACTTTGCGGTGAAAAACCTCTTCGCCGCAATCCTACTGAATTCAATCCCTCGAAAACCATCGGCTCACGTCCAGATCTTATAAAAGGGGGAATATCTTTTGTAACACGATAACCGCCCCCCACCATAGTATGATCGCCAATTTGAACAAATTGATGCACAGGTGTTAGTCCGCCAATAATTACAAAATTGTGAAGAGTAACATGTCCCGCTAATGCAACGCTGTTTGCAAGAATACAATTATCACCAACAATACAATCATGAGCAACATGTGTGTTTGCCATGAACATACAATTATTTCCAATAACTGTTTTACCGGATTCAATTGTTCCGCGGTTTAGTGTTACATACTCGCGAATATCTGCTCTCTCTCCAACTTCAAGCAGTGTAGGTTCGCCTTTATATTTTAAATCTTGAGGCGGACCACCCACAACTGCGAACGATGCTACTTTAGCTTCTTTGCCAAGCCGTGTTCCATTCTTTATAATTGCATAAGGCGCAACTATAGAATTATCCCCGATTTCTACCTCATCTTCTATAATAGCGCCTGCGCCAATTTTTACATTTACTCCTAATTTTACTTTTTTACTAATAATTGCAAGCGGGTCAATATCAACGCTCATATTCAGTTCTTTCGTCTACTTGGTAATTTTCGGTTTCGATTCATCTTTATCAACAATTGCCGCAGTAAAATCACCCTCTGCTACAACACTGCCATCAACTAAAGCTTGCCCCCGAATTTGTATGACTTTTGAGCGACGGCTTACCATTTGTACATCAAGCACCAATTGGTCGCCAGGAACAACAGGTTTTCTAAATTTAACGTTGTTTATAGCCATGAAGAATACCAATTTGTTGCCGGGGTTTTCAGTTCCATTTAACAACAATACTCCGCCAGCCTGCGCAAGCGCTTCGATTATTAGAACTCCGGGCATAATGGGTCGTTCGGGAAAATGCCCAACAAAGAACTGTTCATTCATAGTTACATTTTTTACGCCAACAACGCGTTCGTCCATTTGAAATTCAATAATTTTATCGACTAATAAAAATGGGTATCGATGGGGCAAAATGCGTTGTATCGCGTTCACATCGAACACTATTCCTTCTTTTTTCTCGTGTTGATATTTGCGAACAATCTTATTCTGCTGATGTAATTTTCTGACTCTACGCACAAACTCGATATTCGCCGCATGTCCAGGCCGCGCCGCCAAAATTTGCGCCTTAAGTGGCGCGCCAATTAAAGCCAAATCGCCCATTAAATCAACAAGCTTGTGCCGTGCCGGCTCGTTGCGATAATGAAGTTTTTTGTTGTTTAGAACGCCTGAAGAGCCAAGTATAACAGACTGATTTAATCCAAGTTTATTCATCAAGTTTTTTAGCTCGTCATCTGAAAGTTCTCTGTCAACAATCACAACTGCGTTGTCGAGATTGCCGCCTTTAATTAATCCTTGTTCGCGCAGAGTTTCAACTTCATGTAAAAAACAAAATGTGCGCGCCGATGAAAATTCCGTTACGAATTCTTTTTCTAAATTAAACAATCCTGTGTGCTGACTTCCGAGCGCCGGATTATTATAATCGATCATCACGGTTAAGCGAAAATCATCCGTCGGCAGAGCTACTATTTCGACTCCGCGCGCCGGATCCTGATAATGAACAACTTGGTCTATGATTAAATAATCTTTTGGCGATTCTTGATCTTCAAAACCGGCTTCCAATAGCATATCGACAAATGGTTTTGAGCTTCCATCGCCAATTGGCGGTTCGATGTTATTGAGTTCAATTAATATATTATCTACTTGTAATCCGGCAATTGCCGCAAGAACATGTTCTACTGTATGAACCCTCGCGCCGTTTACTCCAAGAGTTGTGCCTCGCTGAAGATCTACAACATGATCTACATCCGCAGGTATTTCCGGTGAATCCGGTAAATCAACGCGCCTAAAGCGAATGCCATAATTTTCGGGGGCAGGTTTAAATGTCATAGTCGTTGTAACGCCTGTATGCAAACCTACTCCCGTCATTGTGATAGGTTTTTTAATCGTGATCTGCTGAACTAACATTCTATTCAGTTCTCCTTTTTATCCATTTGTTTTTTCTCAAGTTCTTCAATTTTATTTTTCAACGCTGTAATATCTCTGATTGCATCGGGCAGCATTTTAAGCGCAATATAAGCGCGTTGAGTTTTTCTTGCTTCATCTGCTGGATAACCGAAATAAGTTTTTCCCGGTTCTTTAATATTATTCGGTATACCCGATTGTGCCATAATTATTGTACGGTCGGCTATTTCAATATGTCCAGAAATTCCAACTTGACCGCCAATCATACAATTTTTGCCGATTTTTGTACTTCCGCTAATTCCAGTCTGAGCGGCAATTACAGTATTTTCACCAACCACAACATTATGAGCGATTTGTATAAGATTATCCAATTTCGCTCCTTTACATATTTTTGTTTCACCTATGGTTGCGCGATCAATTGTTGTGTTTGCTCCTATTTCAACATCATCCTCAATTACAACAATGCCAAGTTGTGGAATTTTATCGTATGTTCCGTCGGACTTAGGGGCAAAACCAAATCCATCGGAGCCAACAACAGCGCCGGAATGGAGTATCACCCTATCCCCTAATTTACACTGATGATAAACAACAATATTCGGATATAATAAACAATCCTTCCCAATAATCGTCAAATTCCCGATTACGCTACCCGCCCCAATTTTTGTATTATCGCCAATAATCGCTTTTTCGCCAATTACCACATTAGGTCCAATTGAAACATTTTTTCCAATCGTTGCATCGGAAGAAATGACTGCAGTCGAATGAATTCCTTTTGAAAAAGGATCGATTGCGGGGGTTAACTTTTTCAATACTTGCAAAAAACACAGATAAGGATCATCTACACGAATAATGGCTATAGAAACGCTATCTTCAAATTTTTTAAAATCGAAATTTTTCGATACAAGAATAGCACTCGCTTTTGTCGATGCCAAGTGTTTTTCATATTTCGGATTTGCTAAAAATGTCAAACTTCCTGGCGCGGCGTCTTCGATTTTAGAGACCCTAGTAATTTTTTGTGAGGTATCAAAATTCTTTCCAACAACCTCGCCCTCTAACCAATCTGCTATTTCTTGAATTGTCATAAATTAATTTTTCATTTCCCCGTTGGTTGTGCCGACTTTGTAGGAGCTTTGAGTTTAGTCAATATACTAATTGTTAAATCGTACTTTTCATTTGCATACATCAACAAAATGTCGCCGCTTTTATCAAAGACATAGTCATAACCTTCTTCGATAGCCGCCTCTTTAACGGCGCTAAAAACGCGCTCTTGCACCGGTTTCATTAATTCATTTTGTTTATTAAACAACTCGCCATTTTGACCGAATTTTTTATTTCGAAAATCCACTATCCGTTGCTCTAATTCGCGTAATTCACGTTCGGTGTTTGCGCGGTTCTGCTCGGTCATTATTAATTTTCTCTTATCATACTCTTCGAACTTTTTTTTCCACTCATCTTGCATTTTACTTAATTCTTGCTGCCAATCTGCAACCAGTTGATCTAATTGTTTTTGAGCATCTTGCGCATCGGGCAGTTGTTTCATAACCGCTTCCGAGCTAAAGTATGCTATCTTCATTTGAGATAGAGCCGTTGTGCTTTGTAACAATAATAATATTGCGATTGAAAATAATGCTTTTTTCATCGTTACTTTTTCCCTTTAATATTTTTTGGGGACACTACTTATTTATTTTGTGCCTTTCGGTTTTGAAGCGGGCGCTTCTCCCCCCCTTTTCAATTGATCGATAACCTTATATGTAAGATCAAACTTAGGGTCTGCATAAAGAAGATTCGTTGCCGCTTCTAACTTATCAAAAACATAATTAAACCCATCTGCTTTAGCAACCTGATCTATCACATTCATTACCCGTTCTTGAATAGGGGCAAATTTTTTCTCTCTTAATTTTACGGCTTCTCCTTCGCGCGTATCAAATTTTTGAAATTGATACTCCCTTGCCCTTTGCTGAAGATCTTGCAAGCTTTTTTCTTTTTCAGCTTTCGCTTTTGGATCGAGCAACGCTTGTTTCTTTTGATAATCTTCAAATCCATCTTGAAGCTCTTTTCCCATTTTTTCTAATTCATCTTGCCACATTTTAATTGTAGTTTCAAGCTCTTTCCTTACTTGCTGAGCTTCGGGAAGTTCGCGCAAGATAATCTCAGAATTGACATGCGCAATTCTAACCGATTGCGCGGAGCCAATAGATATTAACAACGCTGTCGCTATTGCAAGAAATAAAATTTTTTTCACGGTATCCTCTCTTTCAATTATTAATTAGTAAATTAATTTATTAAAATTCTTGTTTAAAAAGACCTGCCAAATTGGAAATGAAATTTCCATCCAGGCGCACTTGCACCCGGGACAGAAGCATCAAAACCATATCCGTAATCAAAACCAATTAAACCAATCGGGTTAATAAGTAACCTGACTCCAAAACCAAAAGACCTATGTAAATCGAGCGCATCCATGTACGTGTGATCTAACCACACATTACCTGCTTCAGCAAACATTAAAGTATAAATTGGAATCGGATTTAACGATATTGCAAATCGTAATTCAGCTGTATATTTCATCATCGCTTTACCACCAACTCCCGTCTTTTCATATATACCAACGCTATTATCTTCATAACCACGCAAAGGAGTAACTGCAATTTGACCTAAACCAGTTCCACCCATATAGAACCTATCTTGGTATGGAATAAAGGCATCCTTCTCAAATCCGAAAATCGCACCAATAACGCTAGAGCTCATTATTGTTATTCTTCCGCTACTAGTCAATGGAACAAACCAATCTGCGTTGAATACATGTTTATGATAGCGAGCGGCTTGTAAAGCGCCGGCAAACGCAGGACCGCCGTTAATATCTGTAAGCAGGGAAAAACTTGAACCACGCGATGGAAATATTGGACTGTCCGTGCTATTACGTGAAATCACCTGCGAAATTCCAATTTGCGTAGTTTTGCCTTCGGGATATGAATAATAATAAGAAGTTGAGCCGAGCGAGCGGAAAGTATTTTCCTGCACACGCAAAGACCAATCGCCGCGGAAATACATATCGGGCCATTTGAATCTTCTTCCGATTCTGATTGACGCCCCGCGATAATGCAAATCGGCATAATATAATTGATAAGTATCGAAAACATTGAATCCGAATAAAGTTGGTGAATTAAACATCCACGGCTCTTGGAATCCGATAGATATAGTTCTATAAAAATTACTGACGCCGAATTGCCAGTCGAAAGTCAGCATTTGCCCTGCGCCGCCACGCCAAGGTTCGGTTATTGAAAAATTATTGAATGCAAGTCCTAAGCCGCCGCTAAAACCAAATGCTCCGCTATATCCTACAGACATGTTAAATGTATCGCTCGATTTCTCTTCAACAGAATATTCGAGTTCCACAGTTTTATCATCTACCGGACGGACATCGGGTTTTAATTTTTCGGGGTTGAAATAATTTAATTGCTGTAATTGACGCAAACTTCTAATTATTAATTGCCGACTAAAAAAATCGCCGGGCTTTGTCAGCAATTCGCGGCGAATAACTTTCTCGTAGGTTTTTGAATTTCCAGAAATAAATACTCTGCCAACCCGAAATTGATTGCGCTCACGAATTTTTAAATTAATATCTAAACTATCATCGCCTACAACAATAAATTCCGGTTCTACTTGAAACCATAAGTAACCGTTATCAGCATATAGCGAGGTAACGTCCGATTCTTCTTCATTCCGGCGCAAGTTCCTTTCAAATTTTTCCTGATCGTATACATCTCCCTTCGAAAAATCGAGTCGTGAACTAAGCAGTTCAGATGGATATACTGTATTCCCTTCCCACTCGATATTTCGAACAAAAAATTGCTTTCCTTCAGAAATATATATATCAATTGTAAGGTACTTTTTGCTTTCATCATAACTTAACGAATCAGAAAGTATTTCTGCGTCTTTAAAACCATTCTTCCTATAGAACGCGACAATCAGATTTTTATCTTCTTCGTATTTTTTTGCATCAAATTTATTCGTTTGCCAAAACTTCCACCATGTGCGCTGGTTAGTTTCTTTCATCGCGCTTCGCAAATCACCGTCGTCAAATTTTTTATTCCCATGAAAATGAATGTAATCGACTTTTACTTTTGTTCCTTCGTCAATTTCTATTTTAAGTTTAACGCGCCCGGTCGTATCGTTCACAGTAACTGTGCTCGGCGTTATTATTGCGTTCAAATATCCTTCCTTGTCATATTCCGCTTTTAACGTTCTTACTACAGCAGAAAGGTCATATGCTGTTATTATTTGCCCTTTGACGAGATTTATTTTCTTCAATATATCGTCTTCATCCAATTCATCATTCCCGGTAATTTCGATTTCTTCCAAGCGCAGATTTTCTTTGACTGTTATTAGAAGATAGACTCCATCTTGAATGCGGCGCTCAATAAAAATTTTAATGTCTTCGAAAAGTTTTAAATTATATAAACGCTGAATTGCTTGTTTTGTTTGCTCGCCCGGAATAGTAATATCATCGCCAATTTTTAGTCCGGTATTTGCAATAATCGCAGAAGCATTAGCGAAACGTTGTCCCTCGACGCTTATTCCAAGTATTTTATATACTTCGGGCTTTGCTTGCTGCTGACTAAACGATAAATTGAAAAAAAATGATAAAAATAGGAATGCTATTAACTTATTTTGAAGCACTTGCTTTGAACCTTTCCATAATACTTGTATAATGGTTTTTCTTCGATTTTTTTAACTGTTCGCTTACTAAACCGAACCTGCGTTCTCTTTTTTGAAAATCGGCTATAGCTTCATAAAGATGCTTGCGTCTGAAAGAGGGCCAGAATTCCTGTGAAATAAATATTTCTGAATAAGCTAATTGCCATAATAAAAAATTACTTATGCGCATTTCGCCGCTTGTTCTGATTAACAAATCCGGGTCTGGAATTTCTATCGTTTCAAGATAACTACCGATTAGTTCTTCAGTTATATCATCCTGCTTTATTTTTATATGTAAAACATCATCGCAAATTTTCTTTACTGCTTTCGTAATTTCCCAACGTCCGCTATAACTTAAAGCAAGAACAAGCGTAAGTCCTTTATTATTGCGCATTTCTTCTATTGCATTACGAAGCTCATTTGCAACTTGTGTCGGCAATGATTCAATATCTCCAATCACCTGTAATCGAACGTCGTTTCTGTGGAGTCTGTCTTTTTCATCCCTTAATGCTTTAACAAGCAACCTCATCAAAGTTGAGACTTCATCTTTCGGTCTTTTCCAATTTTCTGTGGAAAAGGTATAAAGTGTAAGGAATTTTACTCCAATTTGCGCGCTTGCTTCTACAATATCGCGCACAGAATTTACGCCTTCATTATGCCCGGCAACACGAGGTAACCCTCTACGTTTAGCCCATCGGCCATTGCCATCCATTATAACTGCGATATGTCGTGGAATTGGACCCTTATTTATAAGCTCTTGCTGTTTTTTTTTATCGCTTTCCGTTGCTTTTGCTAACGGCACAATTTCTCCGGTCTTACGTAACTAAAATCTATGAATAATATAAATTTAACCTTTTTTATGTCGATAGTCAAAAGAAAGTAATAAAATAGAGAACTTTACGTGGCTTTATATCGTATTTTCACTTTCTTGACTACCCTTTTAAATTTGGTTATATTGCCATTGGAAACTTAATTTCATTCAAGCACGTCAATATAATTAGTTAAGACGAAAAGAATGAAATCTTCGTTCCGTTATTGACAGAAAGGTTTTATGGAAGGTAATTTTTCAAATAGAGTTCAAGATGTCATTAAACTTAGTCGCGAAGAAGCACTGCGATTAGGGCATGATTATATTGGAACTGAGCATTTAATTTTAGGAATCATTAGAGAAGGGGAGGGTATTGCTGTAAAAATTTTAAAAAACCTCGGTGTCGATTTATATAAATTAAAAAAAGCAATTGAAGATACAGTAAGAACAACCGGCGGAACATTAACAATTGGCAATATTCCTCTGACCAAGCAGGCAGAAAAAGTTTTAAAAATAACTTATTTGGAAGCAAAACTGTATAAATCAGATGTTATAGGAACAGAACATTTATTATTATCCCTTCTTCGAGATGATGATAATATAGCCGCTCAAATTTTGCATCAATTCAATATTCATTATGATGTTGTAAGAAATGAACTTGACAATATTATTTCGGGCAAACCATCCATACCGCCGGGTCAACAACATCCAATGCCAGAAAAGAAACAGGATCGGTCCAAAACGCCGGTTTTAGATAATTTCGGCAGGGATTTAACTAAATTAGCGCTTGAGGATAAATTAGACCCAATTGTTGGCAGAGAAAAAGAAATTGAGCGCGTAGCGCAAGTACTAAGCAGACGTAAAAAGAACAATCCAGTTCTAATTGGAGAACCCGGAGTAGGAAAATCCGCCATTGCCGAAGGTTTGGCTTTACGCATAGTTCAGAAAAAAGTCTCGCGAGTTTTACATGATAAACGCGTTGTTACATTAGATTTAGCCGCTTTAGTCGCCGGCACTAAGTACCGAGGCCAATTTGAAGAACGAATGAAAGCAGTGATGAACGAACTTGAAAAAGCCAAAGACGTTATTCTTTTCATAGATGAGTTACATACGATTGTGGGTGCTGGCGGAGCAAGCGGTTCGTTAGACGCTTCTAATATGTTTAAACCGGCTTTAGCCCGCGGAGATTTACAGTGCATTGGCGCAACTACGCTTGATGAATATAGACAATATATAGAAAAAGATGGCGCATTGGACAGACGTTTCCAGAAAATTATGATTGACCCAACGACAGTCGAGGAAACAATTAAAATTCTGCAAAACGTCAAACATAAATATGAAGAACATCACAGAGTATTATATAGCGAAAAAGCCGTTGAAGCGGCGGTGCGCTTAAGCGATCGATATATTACCGATCGATATCTTCCAGATAAAGCGATTGATGTAATGGACGAAGCTGGCGCGCGCGTTCACTTAGCCAATATAAAAGTTCCAAAAGAGATATTACAATACGAAGAAGAAATTGAAAAAATTCGCCAATCGAAAAATCAGGTGGTAAAAAATCAAAACTTTGAAGAGGCGGCTCGACTACGCGATTTAGAAAAAAAATTATTAGCAGACCTTGAAATAGCAAAGCGTAACTGGGAATTAAAAGCGCGCGACACAATTTACGACGTCGTAGAAGAAGACTGTGCGGCTGTAGTATCAATGATGACCAACATACCTGTGCAAAAAGTAGCTCAAAGTGAATCAGAAAAACTGCTTAAAATGGAAACTGCATTATCCGATATGGTCGTGGGTCAAGAAGAAGCAATATCTAAGCTTACCAAAGCAATCAGACGCGCACGCGCTGGATTAAAAGACCCAAAACGCCCGATTGGCTCTTTCATTTTCCTCGGTCCCACCGGAGTCGGTAAAACAGAAATGGCGAAAGCGTTAGCAAGATATTTATTCGATTCCGAAGAGGCGCTTGTGCGAATCGATATGAGCGAATATATGGAAAAATTTGCAGTTTCCAGACTTGTCGGCGCGCCTCCAGGTTATGTTGGATACGAAGAAGGGGGACAGCTTACGGAAAAAGTCAGACGCAAACCATATTCGGTTGTGTTGTTGGATGAAATTGAAAAAGCCCATCCCGATGTGTTTAATATTCTACTTCAAGTGCTCGATGACGGATTATTAACCGATAGTATTGGCAGACGCGTTGATTTTAAAAACACGGTTTTGATTATGACGTCCAATTTAGGCACAAGAGATATAAAAGTAACAGGCGGAATGGGGTTTGGCACAAAGACGCAGGAGGATAAATATAAAGCTATGAAATCAGGAATTGAAGACGCGCTTAAACGTGTGTTCAATCCTGAGTTTCTAAATCGTGTTGATGATACAATCATTTTCCGGCAATTGGAACGAACGCATATTTATAAGATTATTGACATTACTGCAAAAGATTTATTTAAACGAATGACTGATATGGGTATTGCTATTGAACTTACTCAAGAAGCTAAAGATTTTCTTGCAGATAAAGGGTTTGACCCGGCATTTGGCGCCAGGCCTTTGCGCAGAGCGGTTATGAAATATATAGAAGACCCTCTTGCCGAAGAAATTCTAAGAGGCGTTCATCCTGCAGGAAGCATCGTACGTGTAAAATTCGACAAAGAAAAGGAAGAATTATTTTTTATCGACGCTTCTAAGGATATAGAAAAAGGCCAGCCCAAAGAACACGATGAAGAAATTGTCGAACCTAAATAGTGAACGTCAGTTTATAACTTAAAATCCCTCGACCTATGTCGGGGGATTTTTTTTATGCAAATTACTCTAATCATTTAGTCTCGTCATATCTACAAAATGAAACATAAAAATAAAAAATCATACTTTCTCTTGTATAAACCTTATGGAGTGATTTCCCAATTTACACCCGAACATGAACGCCAATCCTTAGCCGATTTTGGGCAATTCCCAAAGGACGTATATCCCGTAGGAAGATTAGATGCTGATAGCGAAGGGTTATTATTACTAACAAATGATAACGAATTAAAACATAAATTAACTGAACCAAAATTTAATCACGCTAAAACTTATTATGTCCAAATTGAAGGAATTCCAGACCATGTTAAACTAGAAAAATTAAGAAATGGAATTATCATCGAGCGTAAAAAGACAAAAAAATCCGAAATTAAATTTCTCGATTTTGAGCCCGAGCTACCACTCCGCTCAGTTCCCATCCGATATCGTAAAAATGTACCGACCTCTTGGTTAGAAATTACGCTGACTGAAGGGCGTAATAGGCAAATTAGAAAAATGACCGCGGCAATTGGACACCCAACATTGAGACTTGTTCGCAAATCAATTATTTTTTTATCAATAAAAGGATTATCACCAGGAACTTATCGGGAACTCACTGAGGAAGAATTAACAAAATTAAAATCTATCATATTTAAATAAAAAACCCCGACGCACTACCAAACGTCGGGGTTAGGGAGGCTATCGAACTCTTCATCATGGGGAATGACGAAAGAGTTCAACTTATTAAACGTATATAGCACATAAAAAGTTCCAGAATTTTTACAAATAACAATAACATTTTATATTTATATGCTTACGAAAATAACATACATTTATATTTATCAAAAACTAATGGATGAATATTGTAAAAAATGTGTATAACGATTAGGAATTTTAGTTTTTTTAAAAAAACGATTAATTATATTAGCGTAACGGTGAAAAATAGTTATAATATTTTTATATTTTAGCTATTACAATTTACTAAACAACAAATCTAAAAATATTTATAAGATCCGCCTATGCCAGAGACATTAACAATTACAGATAATCGTACCGGGAATCAATATGAAATTCCAATTGAAAATAATGCAATTCGGACAATTGAATTAAGAAAAATAAAAGTAAAAGAGGACGATTTAGGCATAATGACTTATGACCCCGCTTTTATGAATACAGCATCATGTCAAAGTAGCATTACTTATATTGATGGTGAAAAAGGAATATTGCGCTACCGCGGTTACCCGATTGAACAACTTGCAGAAAAAAGTTCACATCTTGAAGTCGCCTATTTATTAATTTATGGCGAACTTCCCACACTGCCGCAATTAAAAGAATGGACAAGAAATATATTAAATCATTCAAAAGTTTTTGACGAGCTAAAAAATTTCTTAACTGGATTTAAAAAAGATGCGCATCCGATGGGAATGCTTGCCAGTTTCGTCGCTGCCTTATCTACCTACTATCCAGATTCGCGCAAGGTTCTTGACGCTTCGAGTCGGTTATTGCAAATACACCGCTTACTTGGGAAAATACCAACGCTTAGCGCTTGGTGTTTTAAACATGGCAAAGGACTTACCCCTGTTGACCCTGAAGAGGGATTAAGCTACGCTGGCAACTTTTTAAGCATGCTAAGCAGAAGTGTTGAACAGAGATACACTCCGAATCCCGTTCTCGAGCGTGCGTTAGATATTCTTTTTATTCTTCACGCCGATCACGAACAAAATTGCAGTGCAAATGCAATGCGTGTTATTGGAAGCTCGCAAGCTGATCCTTATCTGGCGATGGCTGGCGCCATAGGCGCATTGTTTGGACCTTTGCATGGCGGAGCCAACGAACAGGTTCTTGTGATGTTGAAAGAGATCGGTTCAAAAAATAAAATCCCAGCATTTATAAAGGATGTAAAGGATGGAAGTGGAAAAAAAAGATTGATGGGTTTTGGTCATCGTATATACAAGAATTATGACCCACGTGCAAAAATTATCAAACAAACCGCCGAGCAAGTGTTTGAAGTTACCGGCAGAAATCCACTTTTAGATATCGCTATGGAATTGGAACGTATTGCTCTACAGGACGAATATTTTATCAAGCGAAAACTTTATCCAAATGTGGATTTCTATTCGGGAATTATTTATCAAGCTATGGGATTTTCGCCTGAGTTCTTCACAGCGCTTTTTGCTATTCCGCGAACAGCCGGCTGGCTTGCTCAATGGTTAGAGATGATTACTGATCCTGAGCAAAAAATTGCACGTCCTCGTCAAATATATTTAGGGAACGATGAACGTGCATTTGTTCCTATAGAACTTAGAAAATAATCTAAATTATTTTAGAGCTATAAATAAAAACTGTCAGGTCGTAAAACCTGACAGTTTTTATATTCATGATTTTTCTCTTTTTCTTATTAATTTTTACTTATTATTCATCAATATAATGATTATATAAAGAGTCAATTGATGAATCAGATAGATGATAAGCGAAAAAACTCTAAGTTTTTTTTTCTTATTCTGTCATGTTCAGGTGGGGCAGGACACATCCGAGCCGCCGAGGCGTTGCATCGCATGGCACAATTTCTAAATTATCCAATTTATACAAAACATTTCGACATTTTAGAATTAACGCCAAAAGTATTTAAACGGCTTTATTCTGAGACATACATTCAATTAGTTAATCGGGCCCCGGAACTGTGGGGTTATCTGTATCAACAATCAGAGCAAAAACCATACGAAAAAACACCATTCATAAAAGCATTCGATAAACTCAATTATAAAAAATACCTAAAGACTATTCTCTCTTTAAAGCCCGATGCTCTTATTTGCACTCACTTCTTACCTTATATATCAATCAGCAGTCAATTCCAGAATAAAAATTATAATATCCCAATTTTTTCGGTTACAACAGATTTCGATGTTCATCAACTCTGGATTGACCCGATAGTCGAACGATATTTTGTTTTTCATGAAGAAACTGCTTGGCAATTACAATCGAAATACGTTCCGATTAATAGAATAGAGACAACCGGAATTCCTATAATGCCAGAATTTAGTAAAAAAGAAAAATCAAATCTTGTTCGAACCAAACTTGAATTGCATCAAAAGGGATTTACTATTCTCATTCTTTCCGGTGGATTTGGAATTGGAAGGGTTCAAAACATAGTTGAACATACAATAAATACTATATCATTTTTCCCGACAAAAAAATTTAACTTAATTATTGTATGCGGCAGAAACGAAAAGGCAAAGTCGGATATTAATAAAATCCAATTTCCGCAAAATGCCCATGTCAACATATTTGGTTTTGTAGATAACATACATCAGCTTATGGATGCATCCGATATCGTAATTACAAAAGCTGGCGGATTGACATCTTCAGAAGCTTTGGCAAAATCGCTGCCGATGCTGATAATTGATCCGATCCCGGGCCAAGAAAGTCGAAACACAGACTTAATAGTTGAACACGGAGCTGGATGGAAAGCAATAAATTTAGCCAACCTATCCTTTAAACTTAAACAGATTTTAGAAAAACCATATTTATTGAACAATGCCAAAAAGGCGTCTAAATCGCTTGCTAAACCAGATGCGGCTAAAAAAATATTAAAATCAATTTACAATTTTATGGAAACAAGGAGAAGCTGAAATAATTTGAAAATTGAATTAAATGGAATAACAGTAAATTATTTTGAATACGGAATTCCGCAGGGTCTTCCGCTCGTGTTCATACATGGCTTCCCATTTTGCAATAAAATTTGGGAGCCTCAGATAAAATCTTTGCCGTATAATGTTCGAGCAATTTCTTATGATATAAGAGGTCATGGGCAAAGCGAAGTTGCTGATTGCCAATATACAATCGATATTTTTGTAGATGATTTAATATCACTGCTTAACCATTTAGAAATCGAGAAAGCTGTATTATGCGGACTTTCGATGGGCGGTTATATTGCTCTCCGTTGTTTTGAACGACACCCCGAAAGAATTTGCGGTCTAATTTTATGCGATACTAAGAGCGAGGCAGATACGAATGAAGTAAAAACTAAAAGAAATGCTTCTTTAAAAAATATTAAGCAATCTGGCATCGAAACGTTCACAAATGAATTTTTGAAGCAAATATTTTTTGAAAATACTTATGAACACAACTCAGAAGTAATCGAATTTGTTAAGAATATTATATGCTCTAATTCTACGCTCGCAATTTGTGGAACAATATTAGCGTTAGCTTCGCGAACAGATACGACCCACGTTCTTCAATCCATAAATGTTCCTACGTGCATTATAGTAGGCGAATTTGATAAATTAATTCCCATCGAAACGGCACAATTTATGCGACAAAATATACATGGCGCTGAGTTGTGGTTTATTAAAAACGCGGGACATATGAGCAACTTAGAAAACAGTCAAGAGTTCAATGAAAAATTAATCTCTTTTATAAAAAAGAATTGGCAAATTCAAACTTCATAGCAATAAATCAACAATTGATGATAAGTTATTTGTCTCTAAAATAGTATATGAATTTTAAAAAGCTAAACTCACAAATAATTTCTTGTAATAAATGTCTTCGTCTTGTAAAATGGAGAGAACAAGTCGCTGTGAAGAGGGTGAAACGCTTTAAATCTTTTAATTATTGGGGAAGACCAGTAATAGGATTCGGCGATACAAGGGCTAAATTATTAATTGTTGGACTTGCTCCTGCGGCGCACGGAGCGAATAGAACCGGGCGAATGTTCACAGGAGATAGTAGCGGCGATTGGTTAATCAAGGCGTTATACAAGTTCGGCTTTGCTAATAAATCGATATCAGTCGATCGTAGCGATGGTTTAGTCCTTAAAACTTGTTATATCACCGCCGCATGCAGATGTTCTCCCCCTGAAAACAAACCTACAATTAGCGAATTAGAAAATTGTATGGAATATCTCAAACAAGAAGTAATGCTATTAAAAAATTTACGCGTTGTATGTGGCCTTGGTAAGATTGGTTTTGATAAAATTGTTGCCTGTCTTAAAGAATTAAGTCTTGTTCCAGAATCACAAAAGCTAATATTCGCCCATGGCTGTGAATATTTTATTGGCAATAATATTCTGTTAATTGGAACTTATCATCCGAGTCAACAGAACACATTTACAAAAAAATTAACTGAACCGATGTTTGACAATATTTTTAGAAGAATAAAAAGACACTTGGAGAAAAGATGAAAGAATTGTTTAATCGATATAAATATCTTTTAGTAATTATTACGGCTTTTTTTGTGTTAGGAATGTTAAGATTAAATGATCTATCTCTTTACACAGACTGTACCCGATATCTTATTTGGGGTAATTCGATAGCGCAAGGCAAAGGATTTGTAGACGATACTCAACCGACACCCGAGTATTATATAGTGAATGCGCCATTTTATTCTGTAATTCTATCGCCAGTTTTTCTAATATTTCCGTTATCAATTTACGCCGCTAAAATATGGACATTACTTTGGGGTGTTTTAGCGCTAATTCTATTTTATTTATGGTTAGAGAAAAATGTCAATCAATCATTCACATTAGCCGCAACAGCATTCTTAGCATTAAATCCTTTAACGCTCGTCATATCTACCGAAGTTTTATCTGAGTCTATCTTTCTAAGCGTTATATTTGGCTCAATGATTTTTATGGAACAGTTACAGAATAATGAAAATAAACTTTGGAAAAATATTTTAGTTATTACAACTCTTTCTCTTTTAATGCTTATTCGCGAGGTTGGAATTGCGCTTGTAATAGCATCAGTCTTTTTTCTAATCAAAAAAAAGAAATGGCAATTAGCGCTCTATATCACATTGGGCGCTGTTGCGCTCTTTTCACTTTGGACATATCGGAATTTAGTATTAATCGGTGCTCCAATGGAATCTCAAAGTCCTAACATAGAATTTATTTTTAAACATTTTGTTACTGCGCCGGACACTTCAATTATATATGAAATGCTTGAACGATTCAGAGTAAATTTTAACACATATTCAAATAGTTTAGGCGGGATGATTTTTTACAGATTTCCGATGAATTTAATTGTCAATCCTTCCGATATATTCACTGCGTCTCTTTTTATTTTAAGTAAAATTGAAAGCTATATATTTATTTTCTTTCTACCATTATTAGCAATAGGTGTATATCAAGATTTAAAAACTACTTCTACCGCGATATTTAGGATTGCATTTATTTTTTTCTACTTACTTATTATTCTATTTTACCCTGTGCAGGATATTCGTTTTTTGCTTCCTCTACTGCCAATAGCAATTTACTACGTATTATTTGCATTGATAAGAATGTTTGATTATTTAAAGTCTTCAACCAAAATTAAAGAATTTTTAGCAATCATTATATTTATAATGACCATAGCGCCTAACCTTATATGTTTATTTGAAGTAATAAAGACCAATATTCAATACAGAATAGACCCGATAAATTATGCAAGTCGACAAAAACAAGGTTACTTAAGAGCTTCATACTTTTCGACACCATGGAGCGTAATGGGTGCTTGGATTGGAAAAAATATTGGCGAAGGAACTATCATTGCAAGTCCGGATAAAAACATAGTTGCTTTCGCGCCCAAGCAAAAATTTTTAGAGATAAATCGAGCAGTACCACTTCCTATTTTCGAGGCATTGCTAAGAGATAATGAAGCTGAATATTTGTTTGCGCCATCGGTATATGATAGCGTAGTGGAATATCAAACAATGATGGATGAATCGAAGCGGTTTTATTTTGAAAAAATCTTTAATTTGAATACGATGAATATATATCGTATTCATTCAAAGTTGGGGAGAATTGACAAATTATATTCTTTTGATACTACTAAATTAAATTTAGAAAGAACAGTTGATTTATTAAGAGTTGGCCGAGCTTATCTGTTAAACGGCAATTTAGAGAAATCAATGCAAATCTTTAACAAACTCCAAAAACGTTTTCCACGGCTATCGCATATAATTTATCAGCGATTTATTAATCACTGCTTTTCTTTAGATACATTAAACGCTTATAGACTATTACAAGAGCTTTACCTCTCGCCGACCTCGACATCGTATATTGCGCCGGCTCAATATCATATACGTTTAATGCATTCATTACTTAAAGCGCCTCTTTACAATGATGCTACATATAAAGCAGAAAAGTTATATGAAATATCACGTTTATGCTGGAATTTGGGCTATAATAATTATGCGTATAAATTTATCCGACAGGCGGTAAATGCCGATACAACTTTTTTTGTTGGATTGCTTTGGGGATGGCATTATGGATTGCAAGTTGGGGATACAACAGGAATAAAAAAATATCTTCACGCATTAGAGCAAATAGACAAAGATAATCCTATTGTTAAAAGTTTCCGTGAGATAACTTTTGTTCAAACAAAATTAAATAAAGAATATAATCCACAAAAACGCAGTGAAATATTTTTACTTCTTGCTAAGAAATATGATTCAGTTGATTTAACTGAAGAAGCTTTGGATAAAGCGAATCTCGCCTTATTAGAGGATACTAATAATAAAGACGCTTGGTTATTGGTTGCTGAAATATTTAAGAAAAGGAAAAATCCAGTTGCATATCAAAAGGCAATACAGAAGGCAGAAAGTATAAATTGAATTTAGACTAATGCTTTTTAATTTTTAACATTAATTTTATTGGGAAAAGGAAAACATTTCATAGAACAAAACTAATAAATACAATTTTGCATAACTCCTTTTTTCTCAGTGTAACTTTGTGTAACATCTTTAAGGCAAAGCATTAC
>JBBIII010000051.1:0-19449 GCA_037446575.1 Ignavibacteriales bacterium | reverse complement strand
AAGTAGTTAGTAGATAGTAGTAAGCAGTTAGAAGTTAGTAGTTATTAGATAAAACGCATTTGTAGTAAAAAAAAGACAGAGGGCAAATATTTATGCCTTATGATAAATCAAATCTTAAATCTTCAATCTTAAATCTTCAATCTTAAATCTTCAATCTATCTGATATTAGTAGGAAATAGCGTGTGGTCCAGTCGGATTATATGAATCATTAAAACACGACTCCCTATTTTAATAATTTCCTAATTATTTCATAGTACTGTTGTATCTGTTCTTGATATATTTCACCTGAACCTGGCCCTTTAAAACCGACATGTATCTCTTTTACTATGCCTTTTCTATCTACAAATAATGTTGTTGGATAACCGTAGAAATTTTTCAATTGAGCATGTAATTTTTGTCTAACATTTTCTTCCTTTGTGTTTCCGCAAAAGAGGACATTATAAGTAATTCCATATCGTTTCTGAAATAAGGATAGATTTTTCTTTGCTATTTCTATGTTATCGCTGATCTCGAATGAAAGTCCGATAACTTCTAAGCCCTCTTTTTGATATTCTAAGTAAAGTTGTTGAAGCAAGGGCGCCGCGTCAATACAATTATGGCACCATGTGCCCATTATGTCAATTAATAAGACTTTATTTTTAAATTTTTCATCCGCACTGCTGATAATCTCGCCAGTTGATGTTGTTCCAAAGAAAGTAAATTGAGCTTTCGGAGCAATCATTGTGGTGATTCGTTCTGGATTTAGTCGAGTATAAATTTTTCGCTGAGGAGTTAGAATAAATTCCATAGGATTTCCAATGCGCGAAATAAGTCTGCCATTCCAACTTTCGCCGTTCAGTTCTAACTCCATTAAGTATGCCTGCCAGCCGGTAAATCGTGCGAGCGTTACCTTGTTCCCTCTTTGGATCCCAACCAGTAGTCCATAATCGCCGTCAGGGGCAATAAGCGTTCCGTAAATCGAATCGTTCTTCATCCAAAAATTTGCTATGTTTGAACTGTCAATTCCTTTTGGAGTTTTAATGTAAGTATGGAATTTTCCTGCAAGCGAAACTCCTCTAATATCTGTTGTGTCTTTTACTTTTTGTCTTAACATTGGCGAAGCTGTAAATTCGTTCCAAGTCGTATCAGTTCTAAAACGATAGAATTTACCGCGCCATTCTTTTCCATCCCAAATGCCGCGCATTGCCGCTCTGTATTCTGAAAAAATAAATGTAAGCGAGTCATTCTGTAGTTCAATTTCAGGAATTTGCGTTATCTCGTTTCCATTTATAAAATATCCGCATGAGGAATCTGTATTCAAATCAAGCGACATTTGGAAGGGGAGCTTCTTGTTTTCAGCAATAGTTATTGAGCCGCTCCAAATTCCTTTTTGTGGAATCGGTTTTTGACATCCGATAAAAAGTAAGATGAAAGTAATAATACTTATTTGTAAAGTTCTCATAATTAAAATAACCCCGGATGTTTACCACTACCAACAACTGAGAGATAAAGAATTATCATAAGAAGAAAAAATTGAACAAGGTAGAAAGTCGAGATGCTTTTATTTAAAACCTTGATATTATTTTCTATCTCTTCAGATGGTGTTTCTGAAATAAGCGGCTGTATCAATTTTGTGCGCCTGCGGAGTAATGTAGGTCCGAATATTGCGCCGTTTACAAGAAGAATTGCGAATAAAATTATTTTTGCAATCAGCCAGCCGGAAGTGTACCAAAGTGTAATATTCCCTTCATAAATAATGAAAATATTGCTTATGCCAGTAAGTAGCATAAGAACTGAAGCGACAAGTGATAATAGTCCAAATGGGCGGCTTATTGTGCCTATGAAGATTTTCTGTTCCCATGATTTCTCGGAACGAAATTTACGTTCAATCAACCATCCGCCAAGCAATGATGTAAAAATTAAACCGAAACTAATAAGATGAAGAAAGAAATTAATTGAAGCATTCATAAGAACCTCATTCAAAAATCAAATATGATTTTTGATTGGTTATAATAAGGAAAATGGGTGTTGAACAAAGTCATACTCCCTTTTTTGATAGAAGTCAAGTTTTAGTTTCCAAATAAGATCAAGAAAAACAGGGGGTAAAGCAACCACATTTGGGAGAATATTTTTATTACGTGTAAACGTTCATTAGAAATGTCAAAGTGAAGCGCTACTTTAGGAAAGACGGAGAGAGCGTAGCAAACGGGGTCTTTCCGTCAAGGTGTTTATTAATCCATTCTAATACTGCTATTTGACACTCCTTTCCGTGAATATTTAGGGGGATACCATGTGCCATCCGATTTCAATTTAGAAAACCAATAAATTTATTTGATTTATTAGATTATTTTTGTAGATTTCCAACAGTTATGATGTCATACAAGTTATAAAAGGAATGCTATGAAAATGGAAAATATATTTGATTTAGCTGGAAAGATAGCAATCGTAACGGGAGCAAGCACGGGATTAGGACAAGGCATCGCGCTTGGGCTTGCTGAAGCTGGCGCAGATATAGTGTTAGTTGATTATGTTCCTTCGACAGAGACCGAGCAAAAAATAAAAGCAATTGAAAAAAAAACTCTCGTGGTCGAATTAAATCTTATGAATATGGAATCAATTTCGACCTTAGTTGAAAAAACGATAACTACATTTGGTAAGATTGATGTGTTAGTGAACAATGCGGGAATAATTCGTAGAACGCAGGCGATTGATTTTTCTGAGAAGGATTGGGATGAAGTTATGCTATTGAATTCCAAGACGGTATTTTTTCTTGCACAAGCATGTGCGCGCGATATGATGAAACGTAGGCAAGGAAAAATTATAAACATTGCTTCGCTTCTTGCTTTTCAAGGAGGAATTTTAGTGCCATCATATGCGGCAAGCAAAGGGGCGGTCGCGCAAATGACCAAAGCTATGGCAAATGAGTGGGCACAACATGGAATTAATATTAATGCAATAGCCCCGGGTTATATGGCTACAAATAACACTAAAGCGCTACGCGAAGATCCTGTGCGTTCAAAAGCTATATTAGATCGGATTCCTGCTAATCGCTGGGGATTGCCCGAAGATTTGAAAGGCGCCGCAATATTTTTGGCATCTTCAGCTTCCGATTATGTGAATGGGCATGTTCTAGTTGTTGATGGTGGTTGGTTAGCTCGATAAATTTTTAAAGGAATAAGATATGGATGTAAAATATTCTGCAGACCCAAAATGGTTCAAGTCGATGACAACAGAGGAATTACGTAAGTATTATTTAATAGATACTCTTTTTACGCCGGATGATGTTCCAATGACATATTCTGATATAGATAGATCAATTACAGGTTCTGCAGTTCCTGTGAAAAAGACTTTAAAGTTGCTAGCAACTAAAAAAGAAATGGCGGCAGAATATTTTTGCGAACGAAGGGAAGTTGGAATTATTAACATTGGCGGTGAAGGCAAAATTACAGTGGATGGAAAAGAATATTCAATGCAAACAAAAGATGCGTTATATGTAGGACGTAGCGCGAAGGAAGTTATTTTTTCTAGTATAACTTCAGAAAATCCCGCAAAATTTTATTTTGTCAGTTATCCAGCTCATAAGGAATATCCTACAACAAAAACAACGCTTGCTGAAGCTGATAAGTCTCATCTTGGGAGTCAAAAGGATGCAAACAAACGTACTATTAACAGAATGATTCATCCGAAGGGGGTTCAAAGCTGTCAGCTTGTAATGGGCATAACAGAATTAGACGATGGATGTGTGTGGAATACAATGCCGTCGCATACGCATCAACGCCGTTCTGAAGTTTATATGTATTATAATATCTCGCCCGATGCAATTGTAATTCATTTTATGGGACAGCCGTCAGAAACTCGGCATATCATAATTCGGAATGGTCAAGCTGTTTTGAATCCGAGTTGGTCTATTCATTCTGGCGTAGGAACCAGAAATTATAGTTTCATTTGGGCTATGGGCGGTGAGAATCAGGTGTTTGATGATATGGATGGTGTTACAATAGACGACCTTAAATGATAAGAACAAGTAATTGATTAAGAATATGCAAAAAGTTTTAGAAGAAATCGGATTGATTGGAATTGTTCCAGTTATTGCAATTGAAGACGCCGCAGATGCCGAACCTTTAGCACAAGCTTTGATAGAAGGCGGCTTACCTTGTGCGGAGGTTACATTTAGAACTTCTGCCGCAAAAGAATCCATCGAAAAAATTTCTAAAGTATTCCCCGATATGCTGCTTGGTGCCGGTACTGTGCTAACAGTTGATCAAGTTAAGATTGCCGTAGATAATGGCTCTAAGTTTATAGTATCGCCAGGATTAAATCCAAAAGTAGTAGAATATTGTTTAGCAAACGATATTCCAATAACACCGGGTGTTGCGACGCCTTCTGAAATTGAAGTTGCGCTCAGTTTCGGTTTAGATGTTGTGAAATTCTTTCCCGCGGAAGCGAGTGGAGGATTAGATTTTTTAAAAGCTATTAGCGCTCCATATAAAAATCTAAAATTTATTCCTACAGGTGGAATAGACGAGAAAAATCTACTTTCTTTTATAAAATTTAACCGAGTTCTTGCCTGCGGTGGTAGTTGGATGGTAAAATCTGAATTGATTTCGAATAAAAAATTTAGCGAAATAAGAGACCTTACTGCTCGCGCAGTTAATCTTTTACTTGGATTCGATATTAGACATGTCGGAATAAATACACCTACTTCAGAAGAAGCCATTCAGAATGCAGAAAAACTAAAAAAGATATTTGGAATGGAGTTAAAAGATACTACAGGTTCAATTTTTGTTGGAACTCAATTTGAAGTTCTAAAGAGAGTATTCCTCGGTGCAAATGGTCATATTGCAATTTCAACGAATTCTATTGAACGCGCAATTAATCATTTAAAACGTCGAGGTGTTGACATTAAGCCAGATACTAAAAATATTGTAAATGGGAAGTTGCAAACAGTCTATTTAGATTGTGAAATAGGTGGTTTTGCTTTTCATTTGATACAAATATAATCGATATGGAAATTCTTGATATAATTGACCAATTTAGTAGATATTAATTTACAGTTTTCCTAAATATAATCACAGGAAAAGGATATGAAAAAAGCATTTATTCACAAAGATTTTTTACTTGAGACTAAAACTGCATCAAAACTTTACCACGATTATGCTGAAGATTTACCTATTATCGACTATCATTGTCATATTCCTCCAAAAGAAGTAGCGCAAAATAGACTATTCGAAAATATGACGCAGATTTGGCTGGCTGGCGATCATTACAAATGGCGAGCTATGCGAACCTGCGGTGTGGACGAACGCTTTATAACCGGTAATGCATCTGATTGGGAAAAGTTTGAGATGTGGGCGCGTACGGTTCCAAAGACTATTCGTAATCCACTTTATCATTGGACACACTTAGAATTAAATCGCCCATTTGGCATTTCAAATTTACTTCTTAATGAAAAAACTGCGAAGTCAATTTGGCAAAAATGTAATGCTAAACTTGCGACGCCTGGTTTTACTACTCAAGGTATTGCTAAACGAATGAAAGTTGAAGTAATATGCACAACTGACGATCCGATTGATTCATTAGAGTATCATCAACAATATGAAAATAAGGGTAATGGTTTTACAAAAATGCTGCCAACATTCCGACCTGATAAATCTATGGCAATAGATAATATTGATGCATTTACTCTTTATTTGCAACGATTGGGAGATATAGCAGGCATTGATATAAAGAATTATGATGATCTAATTATTGCATTACGCGCTCGCCACGATTTCTTTCACTCGCGCGGATGTCGACTTTCTGACCATGGACTGGAAACTGTTTTTGCGGAAGATTATACTGAATCCGAAATCAATTCTATTTTTAAGAGAGCAATAAAAGGCAAGAGATTAAGTAACATAGAAGTGTTAAAATTCAAATCGGCTGTTTTGTTCGAATTAGGTATAATGAATTATGAAAAAGGTTGGGTTCAACAATTGCATTTAGGTGCGTTAAGGAACAATAATACAAGAATGATGCGCATTTTGGGACCTGATACTGGCTTCGATTCCATCGGTGATTTTGAAATTGCGCGTCCGTTAGCAAAATTTTTAAACCGTCTCGATACAGAAAACAAACTTGCAAAGACGATCTTATATAATTTGAATCCAAGCGATAATGAACTAATGGCGACGATGATTGGCAACTTTCAAGATGGGAGCATCGGCGGCAAAATACAATATGGTTCTGCTTGGTGGTTTTTGGATCAATTAGATGGAATGAAAAAGCAAATAGAAGCTCTATCCAACATGGGAGTTTTAAGTCAATTTGTCGGAATGTTAACAGACTCGAGAAGTTTTCTTTCATATCCGCGTCACGAATATTTTCGACGGTTGTTATGCAATATACTTGGTTCAGAAATAGAAAAAGGATTAATACCTAATGATTTAAAATTAGTCGGAGGGATTGTAAAGGATATTTGTTATTTCAACGCAAAAAAATATTTTAATTTTTAAATCTATTGATTATTTATAAGAGTTAAATATGGCATTAAATATAAAGGCAGCTAACGAAACTGAGTTTGATGTAATTTCATTAGGCGAATGTATGGTTCGTCTAAGTCCGCCCGGATACCAGAGAATTGAATTAACGCACATACTTGAAGTATATGCTGGCGGAGGGGAGTATAACGTAACGTACGCATTAGCACGATATGGCTTGCGAACAAGTTGGATATCGCGCTTAGTAGATAATCCACTTGGTAATTTTATTAGAAATCATGCGCGCGCAAGCGGAATGGATATAAGCGAAGTTATTTGGATACCATACGATGGCTCTGGCAGAAAAGATAGAATTGGCCTGAATTTTACAGAGCTTGGTATTGGTGTGCGCCCAAGTCAATCGATCTATGATAGAGGACATACCTCTACCTCACATATGAAACCAGGCGATGTAGATTGGGAAAAGATTTTTAATAAAAGGAAAGCACGCTGGTTTCATACGGGCGGAATTTTTTCGGCGCTTAGCGATAGTTGCGCTGAGGTTGCATTAGAAGCAGTTAAAGCTGCTCACGAAGCAGGGACAATTGTAAGCTATGACCTGAATTATCGTAGTAAGCTATGGTCCTCAGCAAAGGCAATTGAAGTAACTAAAAAACTAATACCTTATATTGATGTAATAATTGGCAATGAAGAAGATTTTCAAAAGACGCTTGGTTTTGATGTCGAAGGAATAGATGAAAATCTTTCAACTTTACATGTCGATTCTTATAAGGAAATGGTTAAAAAGGTAGTAGCTACATATCCAAATATTCAAGCTGTAGGAACGACTTTACGGGAAGTTGTAAGCAGTTTGGTGAATAATTGGTCTTCAATAATGTTCTACGATGGTGTTTTTTACGAATCAAAGAAATATGAAAAATTAGAGATAGAAGATCGTGTAGGAGGCGGGGATGGTTTTTGTAGCGGGTTTATTTATGGTTTATTGAATGGAATGTTACCGCAAGATTGTGTAAATATGGGTGCAGCACATGGAGCTTTGCTTCAATCTACCAGAGGTGATACAAGCATGATAACTATGGATGAAATTCTGCATGTTATGAAAGGTGGAAGCGCACGGATTAAACGTTAGAAGTCCTTTATATTTAACTTTTTCAGTCTTTTTAGCAGCTTTTTCTACGGAGTAACGATAAGTTCAATTGATTAGGCAATTACGAGTTATGTACTTGCATTTCTTTTTGCCTTACAGTAAATTGATTCGGAAAAAAGGGTATAATATTCATCTAGTGCAGATATTTTGTTCTTAATATTGTATGTTTTTTTAATTAAAGCGATTACATTATATTTTAAAGAATATTTATTCATTAATAGCGGAAAAAACAGCAAACATACCCATAATTATATTCTTTTGAGAATTTTATTAGAACAAGAAATTAGTAATTTTAAACTTTTTTTCGTTTTAAACACGATAAACAATAGGTTAATTCTATGTTTTCATATAAATTATTTTGGAGAGTAACATTTAATTTTGCTTTCCTTCTTATCATTTTAACAGTAACTACTTTTCTTACAATAAATAATTTAAACAAGATTCAAAAAAATTATTCGCAAGCATCCTTAGATTTAACGACAACTATGCGATTGGATCGGATTAAACAAATATTAAGCGATATAGAAACTGCTTCTAATGAATATATGTATACAGGGATGCACGAAAAAAGAAATGCATACGATGAGAATTGGAAAGATTTTGATTTAGAATTTGCCGCCTTACAAAAAGTCTATACAGATTCTATCGAACAACAGACATTAGATCAAATAAGAACTTCCTTTTATAATTGGATATCAAACATAGGAGATAAGAAAATACTAATTCGTTCATTAGATCTAACGCCTGAAAAAGCCGGATTAGAAATTCAAGCGTTAGGAAGACAAGAAACAAATTCTCATTATTTAGAAACAGCTAAAGGTTTATTGAATTCGCTTTATAAACGGAGACTCTCTTCTGTCCCTGTTAATATAGATATTGCGATCGGTCTAACGAGGAACATAGCTACATTTATAATGATGGTGAATATAATGTTAGCTGTTTTTGCAGTTGCCCTTGGATGGTACCTTACAAAATCAATTACAAAGCCGGTTGAGCAATTAAGAGACGGAACTCAAAAGATAATGAAAGGAATTTTTGAACCGATTAATCTTAAACGCCGAGATGAGCTTGGAGCATTGGCTTCAGATTTTAATCATATGTCTAAAATGCTTCAGCAAAATTATAAACGACTCACTGCATATTCTGAATTAATGACAGCGCTAAATAAACACGATTCTTTGGAAAACGTCGAAGAGAAGAGTCTGCAAATTTTGTGTATGCATACAAACGTATCAATTGGTGCGTTGTATATAATGGAAAATAGTAGTGGTAAATTAAAATTAGCGAGCGGTTATGCTCTAAATTCTAAAAAGGAAATTTTAGAATACAAAATAGGCGAAGGGATTCCGGGACAATGTGCCGCAATGAAACAAAATATAGAAATTAATAATACTGGCGTTACAAAGGATTTTATAATTGCAACCGGCATTGTTGATATAGTGCCTGCTTATATTATGGCTACCCCGATTTTATTTCAAGATAATCTGACGGGTGTGATAATATTTGGTTCTATGCAGCCATTTGAAGATTTTCAACGAGAAATAATCATGAATTCGGTACCGCAAATCGGAGTTGCAATAACAAATGCCTTTAATTTTGAATCAACTCGAAAATTATCAAATGAGGTTGCTGAAAAGAATAGCGAACTTAACAGCAAAAATGCAGAGTTACAAAAGGCATATCGTGTTAAATCAGATTTCTTATCTAATATGTCACATGAATTACGTACGCCTTTGAATTCAATTATCGGATTTACATCTGTGCTACTAGGTCCACATGGCGACCCACTTACACAGGAACAAGCAAAAGCTTTAGAAAAAGTATTAAAGAATGGTAGACATTTGCTTGAATTAATTAATGATATTCTTGATTTTTCAAAAATCGAAGCTGGACGAACGCCTATTAATATCGAAACCGATGAAGTGGAAAATATTATAGCGAATGCAATGGTAACCGTAGAACCTATGGTGTTAGCAAAAGGCGTAAAATTGGTTCAAAATATTGAACCCGGACTTCCCAAATTAAATACTGATATATTAAAAGTTAAACAAATTTTATTAAATTTATTAAGCAATGCCGCAAAATTTACAGATCAAGGAGCAATTACAATTACAGCGCACAAGCAAAATGAAATGATAAATATTGCAGTAAAAGATGATGGAATCGGAATAGAGAAGAAGAATCTTGAAAAAGTTTTTGAAGAATTTTCCCAAATCGATTCCAGTAATTCACGGAAATATAAGGGGACAGGTTTGGGATTGCCAATAGCAAAAAATTACGCTCGACTGTTAGGTGGAAGTTTGACCGTTGAAAGTGAATTTGGAAAAGGATCGATCTTTACACTGAAAATTCCACCTGAATTTCCAAAAGATAAATTAAATAAAATTAGCATCGAAACACAAACAGTAAAAAAACCAGCAATAATATCTCAAGATATTTTACCAGCAGTTAAGGACGAATCTCTCCAGAAAGTCGAATTTCAACAGAAGATGCAGACCTTGGAATCGACACCCACTTCTTCCTCAGTTCTTATTCTTTGCATAGATGATGATCAGGAGGTTATTGATTTACTGCGCCGCTATTTGATTCCAGAAGGATATTCTGTGCAAAGCGCTTTATCCGGAGATAGCGGCATTGAATTAGCGAGAAAACTTCAACCATCTGTAATTACTTTAGATATTATGATGCCAGGAAAAGATGGATGGCAGGTTTTAAGAGAATTAAAAAGCGATCCGAAAACAAGAGATATTCCAGTTATCATTCATTCTATAGTTGATAATAAACCTTTGGCATTGTCATTAGGTGCATTAGATGTTATTGCAAAACCTTCGGAACTAAAAAGAGTATTAAGCGTTGTCGAACGAGCTTGCAGAACCAAAAATCAAACAATTTTAATTGTAGATGATAATGAGGATTTTGCTGAATCTCTAAAAATAATGTTGCAAGTAGAAGGTTATAAAGCTATTACTATGTATTCTGGCGAACAAGTATTAAAAGAAATTGGCAATATAAATCCATCTTTGCTATTCCTAGATCTTATAATGCCGGGAATTGATGGGTTTGGCGTGGTGCATCAATTGCGAAGTAAAGAACAGTGGCGTAATCTTCCAATAGTAATTCTATCGGGGGCTGAAGTGGAACAAGAAAAAAGAGATAATCTGAATAAACATATACAAGATTTTATCGAAAAGGGACATTTTTCAAAAGAAGTAATATCGAATACAATTAAAAAAATTATTCAACAAAAAAACACTTAATATCAAAACAATATGGATACCGAAACCCCCACAATTCTTGTCGTAGATGATACTGCGGACAATCTTGATCTATTAGAGTTTGCCTTAAAACGAAAACCCGTTCGTATGTTACGTGCAAACAGTGGAATGGAGTGCTTGCAAATGGCTGTCAACATTCAACCAGATGTAATCTTGCTTGATATTCAAATGCCTGAAATGGACGGATTCGAAACGCTGAAAAGATTACGAAATTCAAAAAAAACCGAACACATCCCGGTGATTTTTCTAACAGCGCAACGAAAAGACGCCGCAAGTATAGAGCAAGGGCTTGCAATGGGCGTAGATGAATATTTGACAAAACCTATAGATATAGATGAGCTTCTAGTACGTACACGATCGCTTGTGCGTATTAAAAAAATGGAAGCGGAGTTAGAAAGAACAAAGTCCGATTTTATGGCAATGCTTATCCACGATATGCGTAGTCCAATTGGCGGGATTAAAAGTATATTAGAATTATTAGAGGAACCTTTGATTAAAGGAGCGCCGGCGCAGGAAGTCCATAAAGAATTATTAATATCTGCTGAGGAAGCAACAGATAGATTATTGCGATTGATAAATGATATGCTTGATCTCTCGAAATTTGAAGCGGGGAAAATGAATTTGTATCGTACTCAAGTTCAAATTGACGAAACGGCAAGAAATACTTTAAAACTTATGTTACCGCAATATAAACAGAAAGGAATAAAAGTTGACCTAAATATTGAGGAGGGACTTCCAACGATATTTGTCGATTCTCATAAAATTGCTCAAGTATTTGCAAACATCTTAAGTAATGCGCATAAATTTACCAATATCAATGGGTCTGTGCAAATAAATATAAAAAAATCGAAAGTAATTGCTGGAACTATAGCAACAGATGAGTATATTGAATCATCTATTACAAATAGCGGAATCGGAATTCAAGCCGATGAATTACATTCAATTTTTGAACGATACAAACAAGGATTAGCATCAGAAGTGATAAGAGTAAAAGGAACAGGACTTGGATTAGCAATTTGTAAACTGATTGTTGAAGCGCATGCTGGTTTTATAACAGCCGAAAGTGTGCCGGGTGAATCGACTACTTTCAGGTTCAGTTTGCCAATTAATTCAAATTCTCAAAATTAAACTGTATGTCTGATTAACTGGGAATATAATATGTGGGAACAAAAACAGTTAGGAGTTGTTAAAGAGGTTACAAACGATTCAATCGTTGTTCTTCTTGATAGAGAAATAACAAATATGACCCGCAAAATTGGCGATAGAATCTATTATATCGGCCAAATCGGTTCTTACGTGCTTATTCCAATCGGCGCAATTTATGTTATCGGAATTGTTTCAGGAATGAGGAAAGAAGAATTAAGAGAAGATGGCGTAAGCTTCATCCGATATTTTATGACCGTTACTTTAGTAGGAACTATTCGTAAAGGGAAATACGAAACCGGTGTTTCCGTTATGCCCACTGTTGATATGATAGTTTATTTGTTGGAAGACAAAGATATCAAATCCATATTTGCGGCTTTTCAGCAATATAATTTTTCAATTGGTCAGTTATCGCTTTTCGAAAATGAACGAGCTTATCTCGATCCGAATAAACTATTCGGCAAACACGTCGCTGTCCTTGGTTCAAGCGGCGCTGGTAAATCGTACACTGTTGCATCTATTCTTCAAAAAGTTGCAAGGTTTTCAGATACGCATATTGTTCTACTTGATTTGCACAATGAATATAGACAAGCGTTTCCGGATACGGGACAATTTTGCGAAATTGCTTCATTAGAACTTCCTTATTGGTTAATGAATGCCGAAGAAATATTAGAAATGCTCGTTGATCCATCGGATGAAAATGCTTCGGTTCAAGGAACTGTTTTGCAGGATTTGATATATGCGGCAAAAAAAGCAAAAAATCCTGCGCTTGCAGATGTGATTACAATTGACTCACCTGTAGCTTATGATTTAAAAGAAATTCGAACAAAACTTCACTATTTAGATACTGAAAAAGTTCCAAGCCAGGGAGGGATGAAAGAAGGTCCTTATTATGGTAAATTCTCTCGACTGTTGGTAAAACTTGACAATAAAATGAATGATCCTAGATACGCATTTCTATTCCAACCGAATATTTGTGTCGAAACTGAATCTGTGGTTCCATTATTTATGACTCTTTTTGGACTTGCGAGCAAATCGCGAATAACAATTTGGGATATGAGCGGCGTGCCGTTCGATGTTGTAAAAACAATTTCCGCACTAATTGCTCGAGTTACTTTTGATTTCAATTTCTGGAATCCCAAAAGAAATGACCTGCCAATTCTGTTGGTTTTTGAAGAGGCTCATAACTATCTATCCACGTCAACAGATGGTTCGAAAGCCGCGCGAAGAACTGTAGAAAGAATAGCAAAAGAAGGAAGAAAGTACGGCGTAAGTTGCATGATTATCAGTCAAAGACCTTCAGATATTTCTGAAACGATACTTTCACAATGCAATAATTTCATCATACTTCGATTGCTTAATCCAGCAGATCAAAGGTATATACGCAGTCTTGTTCCAGATTCTTTCAGTGGTATGGATAGCATAATTCCTTTATTGCGACAAGGTGAAGCCATAATAGTTGGCGATTCTATTCCGATCCCACAAAGAGTGCAGATTGACTTTCCTCAACCGACTCCGCACAGCATGGATGTTAAGTTTTTTGACAAATGGAAGCAACCTGGCTCGAAAACCGATATAACAGAAGTAATGGATCATTGGTGGAATCAAAAGCGCAGCTAAGCCGCTTCATATAGGTTCGGTAATATGAAAAAATCCTTAAAAGAATATCGCAATTTATTATTGTGTCAAATTTCAATTTATTTTTCCTGTTGCCGCAATCGAATAAGAAGAGCCCGATTACTTAAGAATTGACTCACATGAAATATCGATCTTAGTTAAAGAAAAAGGCTCAGCTAAACTGAGCCTTTTTTAATATAAGTTAACTGAGGTCTTATAATAGACAATTATTTAACGGAGATATATATGAATAGCTTGAATAAATATACAGACTTTGCGAAGATTCTTAAAGAACGTCGTGATGATCACTCAATGGGATTTGCTCTTAAAAGAGGAGTCCAAAAATTTATTGATGAATTATTGGCGATACTGTTTCCACATTTCAGTCAGGAAAATATTTCTTCAATCGAAGAAATAGAATCAAGATTAAAATTAATCGAAAGCAATGTAAAGCCATTAATAGTCCCATTACTCAAAGATTCAAAATTAGATATTGAGAATGTTACTCGTTCATTTATGCAGTCGCTACCAAAAATCCACGACAAGTTATGGTTAGATGCAGAAGCCATAACTAAAGGAGATCCGGCGGCTGAAAGTATTGATGAGGTAATTTTAGCTTATCCCGGTTTTACAGCTATTGCAATTTATCGTATAGCACATGAGTATTATCGGCTACAAGTTCCCATATTTCCGCGATTGCTAACAGAATATGCCCATCAAATTACCGGAATTGATATTCATCCGGGCGCGCAAATAGGTAATTCATTCGCTATTGACCATGGTACAGGCATAGTAATAGGTGAATCAGCAATAATCGGAAATAATGTAAAAATGTACCAAGGTGTTACGCTTGGAGCTTTAAGCGTAGATAAAAAATTTGCTAAGTCGAAAAGACATCCGACAATAGAAGATGATGTCGTTCTGTACGCACAAGCAGTAATTCTCGGTGGGGACACAATTATAGGGCATCATAGCATAATCGGTGGAAATGTTTGGCTTACAGATTCAGTTCAGCCATATTCGGTTGTTTTCCAAGAATATAAAGTGAACATCAGACCGAAGGAAATAACAGGCACGCCTATAGATTTCAGTATTTAGCGATTTAGTCAAAAAAAATACCCCGACGCACTACCAGACGCCGGGGTATAGGGAGGCTAACTATGCGCCGTCGGGGAGACGGCACGCATTAATATAATAGGTGAATGCTTATTTGTCAAGTGAAAAAATATTTTTTTTAAAAAAAGTAATTACGTTAACTTATATATAAATACCTTTTTATTTTTTGTGTTGGTGTTTTATCAAAAGGCTCTGTCTGCTCAATAATACGTGCTAAGCGAGAAAAAGTGGAGACTTGTTCATTAACATTAGTTCTAATTTCTTCTAATAATCTCTTTATCGTTTCCCTAGATTGCGATTCGTTAAAATTTTTATTCTGAAATTCTACGTCTAATTTTTCATAATCGAGAAAGACACGCGCAACAAGTTGTCCTTCGTCTTGATAAACAAGCGATTCTAAAACTACATCAGATTTATTTATGATGGATTCAATTGCTTCCGGATAAATATTTTCACCGCTTGAGCCTAATATTACATTTTTCAATCTTCCTCTAATATATAAATATCCATCATTATCGAAATTACCAAGATCGCCCGTTTGTAACCAACCATTATCCGATAATATTTCTTTAGTTCTTTCTGGATCTCGATAGTATCCTTTCATAATACTTGGACCGCGGACGATGATTTCACCAATTCCGGTTTTTTGATTGGGGTTTTCAATTCGCACCTCAAGTCCAGTTACAACCAGACCCGTTGAACGAAATCGTGTGTGTCCTGCATTCGAACCTGCAATTAATGGCGCTGTTTCGGTCAATCCATATCCAATTGCGTACGGAAATTCTGCTTCAATAAGAAATCTTTCAACTTCTGGCGATAAAGATGCTCCGCCAATTCCAAAAAATCTAAGTTTGCCGCCGAATGTATCTTTTAATTTTTTACCTGCAAGGTTATTAATTTTTTTCCGAATGGCTGGTAGTTTATAGGCAAATCTAATCAAAAATCTTTTTTTCACTTCTGGTAAGATTCGTGATTTGTACATTTTTTCAATAATTAATGGCACAGTTAATATAGCAGTGGGTTTTATTTGCTGTAATGCAGGTATTAAGACTGTGGCTGTAGGCGGTTTTTTTAGATAATAGATAGAAGCCCCACTTATTATTGGAAGTATTAAACCAAGCGTGCATTCATAGACATGAGCCAATGGGAGAATAGATAACATTCTATCGTTTTCATTGATATTGGGTAATTTATTTGATGCAATAGCATTCCAAATAATATTTTTATTTGTTAACATCACACCCTTTGAATGGCCTGTTGTTCCTGAAGTATATATTATCGAAGCTACATCATCCTCTTTGATATCGTGTGTTATTATGCCGCCTAAACTTAAAACCAGATTTTTAATTTTGCGTAATTCTTTATTTCCTTCTGCTAAAAGTTGTCTTAGCGTTGCTTTTGAAGTAGTCGGATTTATTATAGAAAAATCATTTAATAAAACAATGCAGTTGAACTCTGTAAAATCTAAGTCTTCTATTTTATGGTAGAATCGTTCTGAGATAAATACAATTTTACTGTCTGAATGCCTTAGTATGTGATGAACTTCGGAAGGATGAAAATCGGGTAAAATTGGAACGACAATTGCGCCCATTGTTGTAATAGCAAAATACGCTATTCCCCATTGCGGGCTATTTTCCCCAAGAATGGCTATACGGTCGCCTGCCACGGCTCCTTGATTTTTTAGGAACCCGGATAAATGCTCTACTTGCTTTTTAAGCTCCGAATAAGTTATTGGTTCGTCATCGGTGTAAGAAAGAGCTGTTTTAATGGAGTGTTTTTGACAACTGTTATTGAAATATTTTTGAATTGTCAAGTTGTCGTCTGTTGGCTTGTTGATAATTGATGAAAACATAATAGTCCTTTTTTAAATTTAAATTTAGTGCAAAATTTTATTTGTAATTAGCTATGTCTGATTGACAAAATATCGCCATCTTGTACAATATATTCTTTGCCTTCAAGTCTCCATTGTCCAGCTTCTTTAGTTTTTGCGAATGAACCTCCGGCATTGATAAAGTGATCGTAATGCACAACTTCAGCTCGTATGAATTTATTATAAAAATCTGTATGAATAACGCCGGCTGCTTCTTGTGCATTCATCCCTTTCTTAATTGTCCATGCTCTGCATTCGTCTTCCCCGACTGTGAAAAAGGATTGAAGTCCAAGCAAGGAGTAACTTTCGCGTATCAATGTATTAAGCGCAGATTGTTTAATTCCGTATTCTTCCATAAATATTTTTACTTCAGCATCAGCAAGTTCAGAGATTTCCATTTCAATTCTTCCGAAGAAGGCAACAACCTTCGAATTCTTATTTTCTTTTTTTTCAGCTACCAAACGAATCAGTCTATCCAACTCTTGTCGTTGGTTTTCATCTAAATTTAAAGCAATCAATAGAGGTTTTATAGAAAGCAATTGATAAGTTTTAAGAAGATGTAATTCGTCTTTAGTTAAGTTGGCTTCACGCAAAGGATTCTCTTCTTCTAATATCTGCTTACATTTCTCTAAAATGGGCAATTCCCTTTTTAAAGACTCTTCCTGTGTTTTCATTAATTGTTTCATTATTCGGTCTATTCTTGTTTCAATCAAAGCTAAATCTGATAAAATAAATTCCGTCTCGAAAGTATTAATGTCTCTTAAAGCGTCAATGCTTTCTTCCGGATGAGGAACTGCATCGTTAGAAAACAATCTAACAACCAGCACAAGCGCATCATTCGTTTTTACATTTGCAAGAAAGTTGGTTGTAAATTGTGATGATCCAGTCTCTCCTTTTTTAAGTCCAATAATATCTACAAATTCAATTGTTGCATTTACTGTTTTTTTTGGAGCAAATATTTCGGTTAATTTTATAAGGCGCTCATCTGGTACTTTAATAATCGCATGATGAACTTCCGATTTAGCAAGCGATAATGGATCGATGTGTGTTTTTGTAATAGTTTGAAAAAGCGTCGATTTTCCACTGAAGGGTAGACCAACTATACCTATTTGCATATATATAAATTCCTCGTAATCATTGAATAATAAAATATAGTGTAATTTTATTGAAGTTATAAATACATTTGATTAAATTAAGTTTGTGAATATAGCCCCTTTTCACTAAATTCATACAAATAAATTTAATGAATAATTACAAATTTTATATCGATTAATATGATTACGCGTAGACCTTTTAAAGTGTTGATTGCTGAAGACCAGGATTCAATACGCGAATTCCTAAAGAAACAATTAGAAAAAATTGGACACACAATTGTAGCGACTGCCACAAACGGGGCAGAGGCAGTTGAGTTAGCAAGTTCCAGGCAACCTGATGTTGTGTTAATGGATATCGAAATGCCCAAGATGGATGGAATTGAAGCTACCAGAATCATTCAAGAAAAGACTCCTTTGCCGGTTGTTTTATTAACTGCCCACGATGAACCTGACATGGTTAGACGCGCAAGTCAGGTCGGAGCGGGTGCGTATTTGTTAAAGCCGCCAAGCGCAGATGAAATTGAAAGATCTATGATTATTGCTGTAGCAAGATTTTCGGATTTGATGGAATTACGCAGACTTAATGCCGAGTTAAAGAAAGCGTTAGAGAATGAAAAAATATTGACGGGATTACTGCCTATTTGCGCGCATTGTAAGAATATTCGAAACGATAAAGGATACTGGGAAGCTGTGGAGGGTTATATTACTGAACATACCGAAGCTCATTTTTCTCATAGTATTTGTCCATCTTGTATGGTTAAGCTCTATCCGGATATTAAACTCAAAAAGAAGGAATAGTGCCTTAAATTCTTTGAACAAATTTCTGTGTTCAATTAATGCGAAAAAAAATTAGCCGCATATTATTGCAATTAGTAATAGCATTTGTTGTTGCTGTTGCATTTTGGAGTATTATGATAATGTTGTTTGAAGAAAGATTTATTTATTTCCCTACAAAGTATCCCGATGGAAGATATGGCGAAGCTGTTAATTTTCAAAATCTTACAGATTGTTGGATTAAAACAGAAGACAATTTAACCATTCACGGTTGGTATGCTTCAAGTGAAAATGCAATCGCAACAATTATTATGTCTCACGGAAATGCTGGAAACATTTCTCATAGAATAGATATAATGCGTTTGTTGGTTAGATATGGATTTAATGTAATGATGTATGATTACCGAGGTTACGGCAGAAGTGAAGGAGAACCGAATGAAGAAGGGATATATAGCGATGGAAAAGCTGTGTTCGACTACGTAAAAAAGATGCGCATGAACAACAAAATAATTTTGTGGGGTACTAGTTTAGGCGGGGCAGTAGCTGTTGATGTTGCATCGAATAGACAAGCCGCAGGGTTGATATTAGAATCGGCATTTACATCTGCAAGGGATATGGCGAGAATTCATTATCCATACATACCAGTGAGTAATTTTTTAACATCTAAATTAAATTCGATTAATAAGATTTCAAAAATCAACATTCCAACGTTAATTATCCATGGCGAAAAAGATAAAATTGTGCCTATAGAACTTGGCGAAAAATTATTTTTTGCAGCTAATGAACCAAAAGAATTTTATGTGATTAAGAACGCTGATCATAATGATACATATTTTGTAGGAGGGAGTGAATATTTTGATAGGATTTACAAATTTGTGTCTAATATCAAATAATTGGGGCTAATAAAAAAGCCCGATTGTGAAACCGGGCTTTTTATAAAGGTAAGATAAATCAT
>JBBIII010000050.1:5161-19488 GCA_037446575.1 Ignavibacteriales bacterium | reverse complement strand
TCCTTCGTGTTACTCTTCGTGTCCTTCGTGTTTTCTTCGTGTCCTTCGTGTTTCCTTCGTGCCCTTCGTGTTCTTCTTCGTGTCAGTCCTTCAACTTATTTATTTCGTCAACATTGATTGTGCTGAAATTCTGATAAATGTTTAGAACAATTGCCAATGCTATTGCCGCCTCTGCCGCCGCAAGAATTATCACGAATACAGCTACCACATGTCCATCTAAAGTTGTAGTTACATATCTGGAAAAAGCAACAAAGTTGATATTAGCCGCATTTAATATCAATTCGATTCCCATCAACACCATTATAGCATTGCGTCTTGTCAGAATTGCGAATAAGCCAAGTGAAAAAAGCAATCCGCTTAGAATAAGAAAATGCGTTAAACCAATTGGCTGAAGATATGATAAAAGTGTTTCCATTTTCTTCCTTACACTTTATTTTCGCGGCGAGCTATCAAAGCCGCGCCGATTAATGCGACTAACAAAACTACCGAAGCTACCTCAAACGGCAATAAATATTTTGTTAAAAGCAGTTCGCCAATTTGCGGCGCTGTTTTGCTCATATCCTGCAGTTCCGGATTCATATTCCAATTTGTTGAATTCAATATTCCAACTAGTGTTCCCGCTAATGCTGCGACTATTATTACCGCAGGTAGAATATGGAATGTTCCGGTCTTTACATCAACATTTATTTGCTTACTGGTTAACATAACGCCAAAAAGTATTAACACTAAAATTCCGCCGACATAAATTAGAAGCTGAACTATAGCAATAAAGTCGGCAAGTAAGAAGACATAAATTCCGGCAACTCCAAAGAAAGCAAATAATAATGCGAATGCCGCGCGTACTATATTGCGAGAGAACACCACAAAGCTCGCCGCTATTAAAGTGATGGCTGTAAATATATAAAATATGATTGTGTATAGATCCATTTAATAAGTTAAAAGTTATAAGTTGTAAGTATTAAGTATAGAATATTTCTCCATTTATTATGAACCCGTTACAGGTGGTTCCGGTTTAGGCGGTTGATTTTGAGCTATCTGTTGAGTCGGCGTTGCAGATTTCGCTGCCGCAGCTGCTGCCGCCTTTTTTGCCGCCTGTTCTTCTTCGTAATTTTTTGATTTCTCTTTTGCAATTGAAATTTCTTCTTCTGTCATATTGCTGAAGCTGTAAATTAAATTCTTTTTATCGAATTCCGAAAATTCATATACTTCTGTCATAACTATACACTCGGTCGGACATGGCCAAACACACAATCCGCAGTAACAGCATTTCGCTATATCAATATCGAACTTAGGAATATACAATCGTTTTTTCGTATTCTTCGATGTCATTCCTAAATCGACATCGGGGGTTGATTTTATTGTCTCGATTGTAATACAATCAACCGGACATGCCATAGCGCACTGATCGCATCCGATACAATCATCAATATTAACAAAAAGACGATTGCGCGCGCCTTCTGGTATTTTCATTTTAACTGTCGGATATTGAACCGTCGCCGAACGAGTGAAGAGATGCTTAATGGTAATCTTCATTCCTACAATAACTGTGTAGAGAGAATGAAAGATATTATAAAAATATGTTCCTACAGAAGACATTAAATTGATTTACGATTTAGTGAATTTCAATTTTGTGATTAACAAAGTTCGATTTTTTGATTTATTGATATACAATTTAAATTACCAAAATTAATCCGACAGCGAGCAGACAGAAAAATAACCAAGGCGTTAAAACTTTCCAAGATACGTACATAAGCTGGTCAACTCTCAAGCGTGGCAAAGTCCATCGAATCCATATTTGAAGCAAAACGAAAGCATAAGCTTTTGCAACAAACCAAAAGATTCCCCACACGGGTCCGGTCATAAAATTTTCAAATGGACTTGACCAGCCGCCTAAAAATAAAGCAACGACAACTGCCGAAACCGTGAACAAATTAGCATATTCAGAAAGATAGAACATCGCAAAGCGCATTCCGCTGTACTCTGTATTGAATCCCTGCACTAATTCAGATTCCGCTTCGGGTAAATCGAATGGAGTGCGATTTACTTCTGCAATAGAAGCGACAAACATAATTAAGAAGGTCAAAAGTGTGAAGGGTAATAGCATAAGTTTTTGGTTCAAGGGTAATGGTCCGCCGAATACTATCCAGTTTGAAATTCCGCCATCTTGAAATTTCGTAACCTCTTGTAAGTTAAGGGAACCAGAGATCATAACGGCAATGACAATAGCAAGAGCAATCGGGATTTCGTAGCTGACCATTTGCGCCGCAGAACGAATTCCGCCAAACAACGACCATTTGTTGTTCGATGCCCAACCAGCCATCAAAATTCCGACCACAACTAAAGAACCAACAGCTACAAGGAAAAATGCCCCAAGATTTATGTTGGAACCTATATACATACTGCTGAATGGTAGAACTGCATAAGCGGCATAGGTTCCAGCAAATGCGATAAATGGCGCCAAGCGGAACAACAATTTATCAGCTTGAGCGGGAATAATATCTTCTTTCTGTAAGAGCTTTATCATATCAGCAATAGGTTGAAGCGTACCATGCCAGCCGGTGCGCATGTAAGCCACGCGGTCTTGAATATGCGCCGCTATTTTCATTTCCGTGTAAAGAACAATCAACGCGTACACAACAACGAAAACAAGCGGAATCAAGCTCAACAATACTGAGACAAGAATTTCATTAGCCAATAATGTTTGAACAATTTCCATTTCTTATAATTACCTATCTACTTCACCAAGCACTATATCGATACTGCCTGCAATAAGAACGAGGTCGGCAATCATTGCGCCTTTAGCAATTTCTGGAAGAACACTTAAATTTACAAAAGCCGGTCCGCGCGCTTTTACTCTAAATGGACTTGCCGTTCCATCGCTTACTATGTAAAATCCTAATTCACCACGCGATGCTTCGGTTCGGACATATATTTCTGCATCTTTGTCCGGTCTAATTCTTTTTGGAATTGCCGCTTTCACATTTCCCTCGGGCAAACTGTCTAGAGCTTGCTCTATTATATTCAAGCTCTGTTCCATTTCGCGCATACGGACAATGTGCCGATCCCAGCAATCGCCGACCGTTCCCATTTCACCTTTACCGATCTGTGGCTCCCATTGCAATTTATGATAAATCGAATATGGATCATCACGTCGTAGGTCCCAATTTACGCCGGAGCCTCGCAGTTGTGGACCGCTTACAGCGTAATTGATTGCAACTTCTCGCGGCAATACACCAACATTCGCTGTCCGTTTAACAAAAATTTCATTGTACGATAAAAGATCGTTCATCATTTTAATACGCGGACGGAAGTACTTTATAAAATCCTTAGCTTGCTCTATAAACTTCGGGGGTAAATCGTGGGATACTCCACCGATCCAAATATAATTATATAATAATCGAGCTCCGCAAGTCATCTCGAACAGATCGAGAATTTTTTCGCGATCAATAAATGCATATAGGAAGGGAGTAAAAGCGCCAGAGTCGATGCCGAATGTACCTATAGCAATCAAGTGGCTGGCTATCCTTTGAAGCTCCGCCATAATGACGCGTATGTATTCCACGCGTTCTGGGACTTCAATTTTTAGCATACGTTCCATTGCAAGCGCAAATGCCCATTCGTTAGTCATTGCAGAGCAGTAATCCATTCTATCCGCATATGGAATTACCTGCTGGTAATTTGTCATGTGTTCGCAATGTTTCTCAAAACAGCGATGTAGATAACCGATGTGAGGAATACAATCTACAATAATTTCGCCATCCACAACAATTTCGAGTCGCAATACTCCGTGTGTTGACGGATGTTGCGGACCCATGTTGATGATCATTTCTTCCGTACGGAGAGTTTTTCCGGTTGATGTTTTTATTTGACCCGGTTTAACAGTATAATTTGTCGGAAGAGTTGGCGGTTGTAGCATAGGTTACTCGGGGACCCTCATTCCGTGATAGAATTCTTGAACTTTGTAATCTTTGCGAAGCGGATTTCCTTCCCAATCATCGGGTAATAAAATCCTGCGAGGATCAGGATGCTCATCGAAAATAATTCCGAAAAGATCAAATGCTTCGCGTTCGTGCCAGTTTGCGGTTCCCCACACTGAACTGACAGAATGAACCTGTAAATTATCTTTTGCACAAAAAGTTTTTATAACAATTTTATGTTTGTGAACCATCGAGAAAAGATGATATACAACACCAAAATTCCCATTGCCGTAATCCATACCGCTTAAACAGGAAAGGTAATCGAATTGAAGGGAAGCTTCATCGCGCAAGAATAAACAGATTTCTTTTGTTTTATCTGGCGTAATGCAAATCCAGGGTTGCTGAACATCCTGCTTTGATTCTACAATTGCTTCACCGAATTTAGTTTTTAGTATGTCTAAAATTTCTTGAGGTGTCATTTATTTTAAAAGATCTTTTAATTGTTCAGTACTTATATTTGCATCTCGTAAAATTGCTTTTAAAGTTCCGATAGGTACTTCGCGTCCTTTATGCACTGGAACCGTTGCACGCTTTCCATTTAATTTATTTTTTAGAGTTAAGTGACTTCCTTTTTGTCTTTGTTCTTCAAATCCTGCTTTCTTGAGTACCTGAACTAACTCTAAACAATTAATTCTGGGTAAACGCTCGCTCATGCCGCCACCGGCACCGATAATCTCGTTATTAATGTCGGTTCTTGTTCAACAGGAATTACTTCACCATCTACTTTCATTGCTTCTATATGCAATTCAATGGCTTCAGCAATTTGTGTGCGCGCTTCATCTATTGTCGACCCAAACGAATGACAGCCAGGTAATAAAGGAACAAAGGCATGAAAACCCTTTTCATCTGGCTCTATAACCACAGTAAATTGATACATTGTCATAAGAACTCCTAATACTTAATTCTTATTTCCTCTGTTTATGCTCATTTTTTAACCAAGCTTTCTTTCCTGACTTTTTCTTGAAGTTTCATAATTCCTTCTAACAAAGCTTCCGGGCGAGGGGGGCAACCGGGAATATATACATCAACCGGAATTACTCTATCAACTCCTTTTAGAACATGATAACCGTGTTCCCAATATGGACCGCCGCAATTTGCACAACTGCCCATTGAGATTACATAACGAGGTTCCGACATTTGATCGTAAAGACGTTTGATTCGGGACGCCATTTTAATTGTTACAGTTCCTGCAACAAACATTACATCAACTTGACGCGGAGTTGCGCGCGGAAGTATGCCAAAGCGCATAATATCGAAGTTAGACGCCGATGCCGCCATCATTTCAATCGCACAGCAGGCAATACCAAATTGCATTTGCCACAGCGATGAAAGTCGTGCCCAATTCAACAGATTATCTAGGGTCGTTACAAATACATTCCCATTTTCAAATTGCTTATCTAATAATCCCAATCTTAATTACTCCAAGTTATTTGGCTTAGGCGCCATCAACCTTCTGACTTTCAATCAAATTTCTCTTAAACACTGGAATTTCAGGTTTTGGTTTATCCCAATCAAGATCCCCTTTAACCCATACATAAGCATAACCGACAAAAAGGATAACAAGAAAAACTACCATCTCGATGAATCCGAACAAACCAAGCTCTCTATATATAAGCGCCCATGGAAAAAGTAGAACAACTTCTACATCGAAAATTAGAAATACAAGCGCTATGACATAGAATCTCACATTCAATCGAATCCAAGCGCTGCCGACCGGAACTTCACCGCATTCGTAAGTAGCATTTTTTGCTGGATAAGCGCGGCGCGGTCGAAAAATCCATGCAGCAACAAGTCCAAGAGCTACGAAAATGACACCGAGAAGAATAAAAATGAGGGCTTTACCAAATTCCGTCAACATAAACCAATACCACGTTCTCCATTATCGAAAAACCTAACGTATCTTTTGGCGTTCAATATAAAGGAAACTTGCACTTATGTCAAGAAAACAACTCAAATTGAATGGAAATGTAAAGTTCCTTCAAGAAAAGATGAGAATGGCGCATGATATATTTTTTTCGATTGCAAATTAATTATTTTCATCAAGTATAGTTCTAATTCGTTTTAATAATTCATCGCCAGTGTATGGTTTCATTATAATATCTTTAGCGCCTGATTTATAAATTTCCGACTTTTCTTCAGGAGTGATAAAACCACTTGTTAAAATAATTTTTACTTTTTTATCGACTTCAAAAACCTTCTTCAAAAGTTCATAACCACCTAATTTGGGCATACCAAAATCCGAAACTATGAGAGCAATTCTTTCCTTGTTTTTAACAAAATTATTAAACGCATCCACGCCATTCGAAGCTTCTATCGTTTTATATCCTTTTCCCTCTAAAAGAACTTTTAAAAACATTCTTAAAGGTTCTTCATCTTCAACAATTAAAATCGTTTCGGTGCCGCCTCTTATTTCTACCAACTCACTAATTGAAGCGCTTTCTTCTTTCTTCATCGAAGACGTAGGAAGAAATAAATGCACTGTGGTTCCCCTGTCAATTTCACTTTCTATATCCACAAAACCATTATGGCTTCCAATTATTCCATAAACGACCGCTAAACCAAGTCCCGTTCCTTTACCCTTTGCTTTTGTTGTAAAGAATGGCTCGAATGCTTTCATTTTTGTAATTTCACTCATGCCGCATCCTGTATCAGTTATCGAGATTTGAACATAGATTCCGTCTACGATATATGGAATTCTAGATTTTAACATAGCACTTGAGACCACATCTGTTTTCACATACAGCGTTCCTCCTTTTAGCATAGCATCGCGTGCATTTACGGCAATATTTAATAACGCTTGGTTTAGTTGATTCTTATCAGCCATTATTAGAGGTAATGACTTGTGCAATTCCGATGAAATATCAATTGTTTTTGGGAATGTTGCGGTTAGCATAGGCACAAGGTCTTTTATTAATGTGTTTACATCTATAAGTTCAATAACTACAGAAGATTTTCGCGCAAACGTTAAAAGTTGTTTAACTAAAGATGTTCCTCGGTCTGAAGCAGTGCGAATTAATTCAATATCTTGTTTTACTTTTTCAGGATCTTCTATATGCTGTTCGGCTAATGAAAGATAACCATATACAATCCCCATTATATTATTAAAATCGTGCGCTATTCCACCAGCGAGCTTACCAATACTTTCCATTTTTTGAGTTTGTTGAATTTGATCTTCGAGTTTTTTTTGTGTTGTTACATCACGTAGAACTCCCAAAAAACCTACTTTCTCTCCGTCTCTAATTTGCAGTGTTAGACGGCTTTCGCCAATTAAATAATCACCATTTTTCTTTATAACTTTGTATTCACGAAAGTAAGAAGGACCTCCACTGTATATTCTATGGAAAGCTTCTTTTAACTTTTCATGTTCTTCTGGCGGTAAAATTTCAATTACGCGTCTTCCTATCCATTCCTCTTTTGTCCAACCGGTAGATATTTCAAAAGTTTGATTGACAGAAGTAATTTTCCCATCTAATGAAAGAGTAAATATAATATCTTTCGCGCTTTCGAATAAGCTTCTATAGTTAGCTTCTGATTCCCGAAGCGCCGCTTCTGCTCGCCTACGTTCGGTTACATCTATTGCTAATATCATTCTTGCATTGTGTCCGTCAAATTCCAGAGCATGCGAAATAGCGTCGACTTCAATTATCCCGCCGTCTTTCTTCAGATGCTTGCAAGATGTACAAGTATTTATACTGTTCGGTTTTTCAATTTCCTTTAAATGTTCATCCAAAGATCGCTTATCTTCTGGCGGGATAATGTCTTTAATTGTCATTTGAAGAAACTCATCCTTAGTATAACCGTAATGCTCAACAGCCGCATCATTAACCGCTAAGAAACAATGAGAATCTGTGTCGAAAACCCACATAGGATTTGGATTCGCTTCGAACATCGTCCGGTATCTTTGTTCAGATGCTTGAATTTTTTCTTCAGCTTTTCTACGTGCTGTTATATCGAAACCGATACCGAGCGTGGCATTCCCATCTCTGTAATTTATCGTGCCAAAAGCGAAGTCAAGCCACCGCTCTCCCCCATCTTTCCTGACAATTTTAAATTCGTACCTTGTGGGAACAATCTCTCCATTTTCCCTTGCTATTCCTCTTTGACGAATAACTTCCTTGAAGTCTGGATGAATAATATCCAGATGATTTATTTGTTTTAATTCTTCTATAGTGTAGCCGGTAATTTCTTCGGCAAAAGAATTTATAAATACTAACTGATTGTTTTGATATATAGTAATAATAGCGCTGCTTGTTTCTGCAAGCGTACGAAAGCGCATTTCGCTTTCACGCTGCGCCTCTTCGGCACGGAGACGCGCTTCATACTCTCGCCTTTGATTTACTACAGAAAGAATAGCTGGCACAAGCCGAACGCTATTAGATTTTAGAAGGAACTCAGCCGCCCCTTCTTTCATGCACTCAACTGCTTTTTCCTCGCCAACCGACCCTGTGTAAATTATTGTTGGAACTCCGGAGGTCATTTCCTTCACTAGTTTTAACGCCTCTATGCCTGTTATATCGGGCAAAGTATAATCAATTATGATACAATCAAAACTTGGAGTTTCGAGTTCGCGCATAAATCCCTCGCGGTTGCGAACATCTTTAACAACTATTTCAACCGGCGCAGTTTGCATTTTCCGATGAAACAATCGGATTGAAGATGGGTCGTCTTCAAGCAGTAAAACTGATAGTGGCGTAGACATCGTATAACAATTACCTTCCTAAATAACCTTTAAAAAAATTGCTACAGACATTGCTTGAAAGAATTTAGAATAAGTCAAAATTAAATGCAACCATTTTTAAAACTCATTTTATTAAAATACATGATTATAATTCAGTAGAATCCCATTTAATATCACTAATTCCAGAAAGTTTATTCGCATATCGAGCTAAAACAAATAATAGATCCGCTAATCTGTTCAGAAATATTAATGGAATTGGGCTGATTTTTTCTTTTCTGCCTAAAGCATCAACTAAACGCTCTGCCCGACGGCAAACTCCGCGTGCAACATGCAATTGAGCGCTTACCTGCGTTCCGCAAGGATATATAAACGTTGTTAAAGTCTCTAACTGATTCTCCAATCTATCAATTATTTTTTCTAATAATTGAACATCCGATTGTTTAATTCGTTGTACATCAGATAAAGGGACATCTAAAGGCGCTGAAAGATCGGTTCCTAAAATAAATAATTGACTTTGGATTTTTTCTAAAATCTCGTCTATCTCAAGCTGAGGTTTAAAAGAGCGTATTACGCCTATTTGTGCGTTCAATTCATCAATTGTTCCGCATACATCAATCCTTATAGAACTTTTTGGCACTAGCGTTCCACCCAATAACGATGTATCACCTGCATCCCCTGTCTTAGTATAAATCTTCATTTAAACACAACCTCTAAAATACACCCCGCTTAAATACTTCTAACTTCTTAATTCTTATTCGCAACTTTTCACTTTTTATTTGCACTTTTATAAATTGACTTTTTCAAACTACTCTTCCAAATTTCCGAAAATTCATTATAATAGTATGCCGCTGTTTTTATTCCGTTAAAGAAGTTATCGAGATTTAAAAATTCGTTTGGAGCATGCGCATTTTCGTCGGGCAGACCAAATCCCAGTAGCACTGAATCTATGCCAAGTAATTTTTTGAATTCTACAACGATTGGAATCGAACCGCCCTCTCTTTGGTAGAGCGGCTTTTTTCCAAATCCTTTTTCCAATGCAACTATTGCTGTTTGAACGCCTGGGCTATCAATAGGTGTTATCGCTGGTTCGCCGCCGTGCAAGTTTTTAACTTTAACAGTAACAGTTTTCGGCGCAATTGACTTCAGATGCTTTTCGAAAAGTTTAGCAATTTTAGATGAAGATTGATCCGGCACAAGACGCATCGAAATTTTTGCAAATGCTTTTGCTGGTAAAACAGTTTTAGCGCCTTCTCCAGTATAACCGCCCCAAATACCGTTGCATTCAAGCGTAGGACGCGCCCATAATCGTTCAAGTGTTGAATAACCTTTCTCACCATACAACTGTTTTATGTTTAGCGATTTTGCATATCTTTTATCATTCCAAGGAAGTTTCTTAAACGCGGCTCGCTCAGCTTTAGTCAACGGACGCACGTCGTCGTACATTCCCTTTACTGTAATGCGGCCGTCCTTATCGTGTAAAGAAGATATCATCTCGGTAAGAGCTTGTATCGGGTTATGAATCGAGCCCCCAAATGAACCGGAGTGCAAGTCGGTATTTGCGCCGGTAACTTCAATTTCCATATATGCCAATCCGCGGAGCGCATAAGTTACAGAGGGAATCCCTTTTGCAAACATTCCGGAATCTGAAATCAGAATTATATCCGCTCTCAGCAAATCTTTATGCTCAGATACAAATTTGCCAAGATGCGCACTGCCGATCTCTTCTTCGCCTTCAAATATTATTTTTATATTCACAGGCAATGAGCCGGTGTTTTTCAAAAAAGCTTCTATAGCTTTCAAGTGGATAAAAATTTGCCCTTTATCATCAGCCGAGCCGCGAGCGTATAAATTACCATCACGAACAGTGGCTTCAAACGGCGGCGACTTCCACAAATCTACAGGGTCTTCCGGTTGAACATCATAATGACCATAGATAAGAATTGTGGGTTTGTCAACAGCGTTGAGCCAATCGGCATATACAACAGGATGTCCCTCGGTTTCTAAAATCTGTGCATTCTGCATACCGATGTTTGTTAAGTGACTTTCTAACCAATTAGCCGCCTTAAGTATATCCGGCTTTCGTTCTGTTTGAGAACTGACGCTTGGAATGGCAAGTAATTCTTTTAATTCAGATAAATAACGGTCGCTATTCGTCTCTATAAAAGAAATTATTTGCTCCATATTATTACCTTTTTAAATTGATGTATTTTTTGAATAGTGCGTAACGAAATATACTTACTGTCTAACGGAAAGGCAAGGGATTAAATGCAAGTAATTAGGAACTCTGCATCAGGAATTGGAAATTAAGCGCAGTTACCTTTTCCTGAAATATTTAATCGGAAACATTTTAGAGAGGATATATTTTCTATAATAAGCCGAACAAGTTTTCTTCATCACATTTTATTGAAGCTATTTTATCAATTGTTCGGTTGTGGATATAAAATGAGAATAAAAAAGATTGATTTTTTCTGAACACAATATCACGAAAATAATAATACGCACCAATGAGCCGTCTTTCAAAACTATATTTAAATATTTTATGAATGCTCAAGCGATTACAATTTCTCCGGAAAGACCGACTGAATATGTGCGGCTATTAATAGCAGTTCATACATTCAGCGCCTACGCATCAGAAACGACAAAATCATCGGTCCATCTTTAATGGCACAGTTGTAAAAGCAATTATTTTGGAATATTTCTTTTTACGATAAAAAACAGGAGAACTATATCACCACGCCAAGGTTGAATGATTAAATGTTTTCTTGCTGTTCATCACACTTCACAAACATCCGTAATTCATAAAAGGGTTAATTGATAATTGAATTAAAAAATATTTCTAATTATCTATTGAATTCTTATTCACACATTTGTATATTTAGTCGGTTTGGTTGTTGCATAAGATGATAATGATGGGGAACTACCAATAATAAACATCATTATCAACCAAAACGAATAAATGAAATATCTATAATGGTGCAGTACTATGCTCGATAAGTTCCTCTTATTCATCAAACCACCAGATTTTGGCGATGAAGAAAAAAATCGTATTGCCGAAATTCTAAATGTCATTGCCTTAAGCATATTCAGCGGATTTTTAATACTAGTTCTTCAGCGGGCTATCGCGGGCGATTTTACGCTTTTTATTCCAATTCTATTTGCGTGCATTTCAATAATTATTTCTATAGTATTTTTGAGAATTGGCCACCTACAATGGGCTGAAGCGATATTGCTTTGGAGCTTATTAGGTTTCATAACATTCCTATTATACAATTACGAAGGTCTTCACAGTATAGCGTTACTTGGCATTCCAGTTTGCTTGGTGTTTGCGGCAGTTGCATTGCGTGATAAGTATTTCTATGCATACACGCTTTTATCAATAACCGCAATAATTTTAATCGGCTTCGGAGAAATTTCCGGAGATATTGTAAATCCATTCAGCAAATTTACAGATTTAGCAAGTATAATTGATATTGCGGTGATCCTTGCCGTAACAGCAATCGCTGTAAGAATACTTGCTAATAATTTCTTAAAAAGCATACACCAAGCCCGCGCAAATGAAAAAGAAATTCGCCTACAATCAGAAGAATTGAAAGAATCGGAAGAGAAATTTAGGACACTTACAGAAGAACTGCCTAATTTGGTTTTTATAATTAAGAATAATAGAATTATATACGTAAATGAAAAGTGCGAAGAGCTTATTGGTTACTTGCGTGAAGAACTATATTCCGAAAATTTTGACTTCCTATCGATTGTAGCCCCTGAACACCGAGAATTCGTTATGTATAAATTTGGGCAACAATTTTCAGAGGAAGAAGTTGAACCCTATGAAAATACTTTGATTGGAAAAAATGGCGAGCAAATAGAATGCTTGCAAATGACAAAGTTGATCCATTATGAAGGCGAACCGGCTATACTCAGTCTTGTTACAGATTTAACCGAATTTAAGCGAGCGCAGGAAGAAATACGCACAAGTCAAATGCGTCTTTCAAGCATTATTACTTCTGCAATGGAGGCAATTATTACGATCGATAAAAACAGAAATATTCAATCGTTTAATCCCGCGGCTGAGCATATGTTCCTATGTACTGAAACGGAGGCAATAGGTCTGCCGATTGAACGATTTATAGTATTTCCTCGCAGTCATCACAATAATAACTATCACAATAACAATATTGATTCGTCAAACCAAGATTCAATAGTTGATGTGCTTGAAGGACGTGTAAGAGTCATATCAGGGATACGAATAAACGGCGAAAGTTTTCCCGCTGAAGCATCTATCGCAAAAGTTTTTACAGGGAAAGAAGAAATTTACACGGTAATATTGCGCGATATAACCGAACGAATAAAATCTGAAGAAAATCAAAGAAACTTACAAGCTCAATTACTGCAATCGCAGAAAATGGAAGCTGTCGGCTCGCTCGCCGGGGGAATTGCTCACGATTTTAATAACATACTTTCAGTAATTATTGGAAACGCAGAATTAGTCAAATTGAAACTCAATCCGAAGCACCGTGCGATGAAACATATTGATGAAGTTCTTACCGGTGCGGATAGAGCGCAGGAGCTTGTTCAACAAATATTGGCTTTCAGTAGAAAACAAGACACTAATTTTAGACCTGTCAGACTTCATTATGTTTTACGCGAGGGCATGAAACTTATCCGCGCTTCCATTCCATCTACTATTGAAATCAAAGTTGAATTACCTATTAGCGGTCCGCTTGTTCTTGGAGATGCAACACAAATTCATCAAGTTCTTATGAACCTTTGTACAAACGCCGCTCATGCTATGGAAGATAGGGGCGGGAAGTTATTGTTAAAACAAAAAAGCATTGAATTTGACGATAAGGCGGTTTTATTCCATCCAGATTTAAAGAATGGCAGATATGTTATGTTCTCTGTTCAAGATACTGGACATGGAATGGATGGTTTTACGCTTAAAAGAATTTTTGAACCTTTCTTTACAACAAAAACTCATGGCAAGGGAACAGGTCTTGGTTTATCAATTGTACATGCAATAATAAAAAACCACGGCGGAGCAATAAAAGTACAAAGCCAAATAGAAAAGGGAACTCAAATAGAAGTATATCTGCCAGAATACGATGGAGAAGATGAAATTGTAAAGCTCGAAAAATCTCTCGAGAACAGCGGTAGTCTTGAGCGAATCATGATTATCGACGACGAACCGCAACTCCTTGAAACTCTTACCGAAATAACTAAAGGCCTCGGATATCAAGCATTTCCTTTTACAACTTCAAACGAGGCGCTTGAAGCTTTTGAAAAAAATCCTAATGGCTTCGATCTTATAATTACAGATCATACAATGCCTCACATGACGGGAATTACACTTACCAGCAAAATTCTGCAATTAAAAAAAGACATCCCAATTGTCCTAATGACAGGTTACGATCAGTTAGAATCTCCAGAAAAACTCGAATCGCTTGGTATAAAATCGGTGCTCCTAAAACCGTTCAAGAAGCACGTGCTTGGAGAAACAATTAGAAAGGTCTTGAAAAAAAGCGATCTTAATTCTCTCGAGAAACAGACATCTAAAAATTAAGAAAGAATATGTATGTCAGGAGCATATCTCCTTCCGAACTTATTAAACTTTCATCTCAACTTGGAAGACGGTTACACTTATTTAGGAATGAGAAGTTTTGGATAACGTCAATTTT